>JAHWJM010000187.1 GCA_019348435.1 Actinomycetota bacterium | reverse complement strand
CCGGCCGGGACCTCGGTCGGCCGCAGCGCCAGCCGGCCGAGCGCGTCGCCGGCGAGGAGGGTCGCCGCCCCGGCAAGCGCCGCCGCCGGCAGGATTTGACGGGCGTCGCTCGTCCCGAGCGCGCGGCGGGCGACGTCGCGGCCCCGCTCGGTCAGCGCGAGGTACCCCGCCTCGTCGTGCAGGAGGCCGCGCCGCTCGGCGCGCCGGACGGTGGATCTCGCGAGGTCGAGCCCGGCCGCGCCCATCGTCTCGCCCGGCAGAACGAACTCCGGTCGCAATGGGTGCTCCTCGAGCAGGGCGTCGATGTCGCTCTCGGCACGCGCCGTCATGGCTGGATCCACCTTGGACACACCCGGCTCCAGCTTGGACCGGTTCTCGCTGGACGTCGCGAGCTCCGCTCCCGCTACGAACATCTCGCGCTGGAGCCGGATCGTTATCTCCTGGATCCGCGGGACCAGCCCGCCGGCGCGGGCGACGCCGAGGGCCGAGACGGTCTCATCGAGCGTTCCGTAGACCTGGGTGCGGAGGTCGTCCTTCGGCACCCGGCCCCCGTACAGGAGCCCGGTCGTGCCGTCGTCGCCCTTCTTCGTATAGATCTTCACGCTTGCGCGACCCTATCCCCGGTTCGCAACCCAGCCGATGGGAACAGACCGGCTCCGGTTGCACAAGCCGCTCTATATGCTCGGGAACCGCTCGAGCACGCGCTCGCCGTCCGGAAGGGGGCTGTCTTGCATCGGAAAAGGAAGATCTGGGTTGCGCTCCTGTTCGCGCTCATGCTGGTCGCCGCGGCATGCGGCGGCGAGAAAGTCACCACCGGCGGCGACGATAACGAGGACGAGGCACAGACCGAAACGAGCGACATCAAGGTCGGTCTTGCGCTCGACGTCGGCGGCCTGGGGGACAAGTCCTTCAACGACGCCGCCAACCGAGGGCTGCAACAAGCCATCGAGGACGGCTTGGTCGCCGAAGAGAACACGAAGCTGATCGAGACCAACCAAACCGGGTCCAACCGCGACGCCAACATGGTGAACCTCGCGGACAGCGATTACGACCTCGTGCTGGGTATCGGCTTCTCGTTCTCGCCCGGCGTCGACAAGATCGCGGTGATGATGTCGATCGTGTCCAATACGCGCGTCGACATCGTCGCGCGCGGCGTCATCAAAGCCTGCCTCGAGCTCGGCTTCGACCCCGCCGAGAAGATCGCGATCTTCCGGATCCCGGGCGCGTGGGAGGAAGAGGGCTTCAAGATCCTCGACAAGTACGGCATCGAGTACGCCGACCGCTCGGTCTCAATGCACGAGGCCGCGCGCCGCGCCGTCGCCAAGATCACCGGTCCGCAGGTCGTCTCACGATGAGCATCCTCATCGACGCCGAGACGACGTTCATCGTCCAGGGCATCACCGGGCGCGAGGCCGTCAACCTCACGCGCGAATGCCTCGATTACGGAGCGGGCGCGAAGATCGTGGGCGGCGTGACGCCGGGCCGCAAGGGCCGCGACGTGCACGGCGTCCCCGTCTACGACACCGTCGCACAGGCAGTCGAGGCGCACGGCGCCCCGATCGACGGCTCGGTCGTCACAGTGCCCCCCGCGTTCACGAAGGACGCCGTCTTCGAGGCGCTCGAGAACGACGTCAAGCTCGTCGTGATCGTCACGGAGCGCATCCCGCGGCGCGACGTCGCGCAGATGGTCGAGCTGGCGAACATGCGTGGCGCGCGCATCATCGGCCCCAACTGCCTCGGGATCATCGTCCCCGACGTGGTCAAGATGGGCGGCATCGGCGGACCGGCCCAGAATGCGGCGCAGGCGTACGCCCCCGGCCCGATCGGCGTCATCAGCCGCTCGGGCGGTATGACCACCGAGATGTCCTCGACGCTCTCGGCGGCGAGCCTCGGCCAGTCGACCGCGGTCTCCATCGGCGGCGACGCGATCATCGGCTCCTCGTACGCCGAGCTCATGCCGCTCTTCCAAGCCGACAAGCACACGGAGGGCATCGTCATCTACACCGAGCCCGGTGGCCGCATGGAGGCCGAGCTGGCCACGTGGGTCATCGACAACGACTGCCGCATGCCGATCGTCGCCTTCATGGCGGGCCGCTTCATGGACGAGATGCCGGGCATGAGCTTCGGCCACGCCGGCACGATCGTCGAGGGCAAGGAGGACACCGCGGCGGAGAAGATCGCCCGGCTGGCGGACGCGGGCATCACCGTCGCCGAGGAGATCTCGGAGATCCCGGACATCATGAAGTCCAGGCTTCCCGCGCATGTCGAGCATCTCAAGCCACCCGGCGTCAGCGTCCCCGCCTGGACGCGCGGAGGGGCCGCATGACCGCGCGTCATTGCTCAACTGCGGGACAGGTCGAGCCGCGTCGCAGGTGCTCGCGATGAGAACCGACGGCATCTTCATCGGCATCGAGGTCGACGACGAGGCGCTCAAGAGCGAGCCCGCGCTCGCGCGGCACCTCGACGCGGTCTGTCCGGTCGACATCTACAAGGAGGTCGGCGACGGCCACCTGGAGATCGTCGAGCGCAACGTCGACGAGTGCGTCCTGTGCCGGCTGTGCCTCGACGTCGCCCACCTCGAGGTCGGCGAGGACGCGGTGCGCGTGATCAAGCTCTACGACGGCGGCGCGACGCTGGAGTAGCGACCGCGGCGCCGCCGGCGCTCGCGCCGCCTCAGCCCCCGCCCGCAGCCTGCTCGCGCGCGTAGGCGTCGAGCCGGGCCAGCTCGTCGGCGTACATCTTGCGCATGACGCGCGGCGCAAACGTCCGCTCGAAGAACCCGCCGATGCCACCGGCGCCGTTCCACGTCGTCTCGATCCGCACGGCGCAGGCGTCGGCGCCCGCCGGCGTGACGGTGAACGTCGTGACGAGCGACGAGTTCTGATCGGACTCGCTGATGACGCGCCCCGGCTCGGGCTCGTCGACGCGCATGGTGTACTCGCGCTCGCGGCCGCCGGCGGTGACCTTGAAGCGGTGCAGCGTGCCGGCGCCGACGCCACCTTCGAGGACCTCGAAGTCCGAGAAGCCGTGGGGCAGGAACCGGCGGTGGTGCTCGTCGTCGGCGATGAGGCGGTAGGTCAGCTCGGCCGGCGCGCCGACGGCGCCCTCCTTCACCACGGTGATCTTCCCCATGCTTCAGACCCTAGCGTCCCCCGTCCGCCCGATGAGCTCCCGTGCCGCTCAGCGCAGCGGCGGCGAGGCGAGCACGTCGACCGCCTCGGCGATCGAGGCGTCGATGGGCACAGTCTGCCCGATGTCGACGATCTCGAGCAGGCGGGCGAGCTCCGCATCGCGGTCGACGACGACGCGCAGCGACTGCCCGCGCGCCGCGAGCGTGCGCGAGGTGTCGCGCAGCAGGTGCAGCCCGGCGCTGTCGAGGTAGCCGACGCCGTTGACGTCGAGCACGAGCCCGCGATCTCCCGCACGCGTAGCGTGCGTCAGTGCGCGGCGCAGCGCGGCGATGCCGACGAGGTCGACCTCGCCCTCCAGGCGCGCCACCGCGACCTCGCGATCGCGATCGCGATCGAACGCCAGCCTCGCGCCCGCCGCGGCCGGAACCGGATCGCCGTCGCCGTCGCCGTCGGACGTCTCCCCCGCCCCGTCGTCGTGCGCCGCCAGGCTGCGCCGCAACTCCACCCGCGTCCCGTCGCTCACGGTCGCGATGTCGATCGCGTCCATCAGCACGCGCATGAGCCGCAGCCCGTGGCCGCGCTCCGAACGCCCCGTGCTCGAGCGCCAGTGGCCGTGATCGCAGATGTGCACGACGATTTCGCGTCCGACGAGCTGTGCGCGCACGTCGATCGTGCTGCCCGGGCCGGCGCCCGCGTGCTCGATCGCGTTCGCGCACGCCTCCCCCACGGCGATGAGCACGTCGGCCGCTTCGCCCGCGCTTGCCCCCGCGCGCGTGAGCCAACCGCGCAGGCCGCGGCGCAGCGCAGCGAGCTCCTCCGCGCGCGGGGCGATCACGGTGGCGAACGTCTCGGCCATCGTCGGGACGACGCGCAACGCCAGTAGCGCGACGTCGTCCTGGCGCAGCGTCTCATCGCCGACGAGCTTCGCGGTGAGATGCTCGAGTGCGGCCGGCAGGTCGGCTGGCGCCTCGGCGACGGCAGCCCGCAGCTGCTGCAACCGGCTGTCGATGCCGTCGTCGCGGCGCTCGACCAGGCCGTCGGTGTAGAGCAGCACCCCATCACCCGGCGCAAGGACCATCCGCTCCTGCGGGATCGACGCTCCGACCGGGATCGCCCCGAGCGGCGTCGAGCGCGCGCCCGGCAGGAACTCCGAGGGAGCGCCGGCCGGCATGTGCAGCACCGGCAGGTGACCCGCGCTGACGTAGCGCAGCTCGCGCGTGAACGGGTCGAAGTCCAGGTAGACGAGCGTCGTGCTCAGGCCGATCCGCAGGTGGTCGACGAGCCGGTGCAGCTTCGCGACGACCTCGGCCGGCTCGAGGCCCTCGACCGCATAGGCGCGCAGCGCGGTACGCAGCTGGCTCATCGTCGCCGCCGCCTCGATCCCGCGGCCGACGACGTCGCCGATGACGACACCGACGCGCCCGCCGGGCAGCGGGATGACGTCGTACCAGTCGCCGCTGATCTCGGTCTGGCGCGTGCCCGGCAGGTACCGCGCGGCCAGCTCCACACCGTCGACGGTCGGCAGCTGCGTCGTCAGCATGCTGCGCTGCAGCGTGTGCGCTACGCGGCGCTCGCCGAGATCCTGCACCATGCCCATGAAGTACTGCGGGCGGCCGATCTCATCGCGCAGCACGCTGCCGCTCATCTCGACCCAGACGGTGTCGCCGCGGGCGTCGATGTAGCGCTTCTCGAAGCGCACCCACGGGACGGTGCCGTCGGCCAGCACCCGAAACGCCTGGCGCGTGTCGGCAACATCGTCGGGATGCGTGATCGCGACCGGCCCGAGCTGCAGGAGCTCCTCGCGCGAACGCCCGACGGTGCGGCAGTACGCATCGTTGACCTGCAGGAAACGACCCTCGGCGTCGAGCAGCGAGATGCCGATCGGCGCCTGCTCGAACGTGACGCGGAAGCGCTCCTCGCTGCCGCGCAGCGCGGCCTCGGCGGCCCGCTCGCGGCTCATGTCGCGCGCGATCGTCGCGTAGAAGTCCACCTCGCCGTCTGGCGTCAGCCGCGCGACGACGACCTGCGAAACCGGGATCTCGTGACCGTCGCGGTGCAGGCGGGCGAGATCGCCGCGCCACGTCCCGTCGCGGCGCGCCGCGGGGAGCCCTTCGGCAAGCACGCGCTCGCGCGCCCATGCGGGCGAGAAGTCACCGACGCGCCGCCCGGTGATGTCCTCGTCGAGCTCCATGCCCACCATCCGACGGCCCGCGGGGTTGATGTAGAGGATGTTGTTGTCGGCGTCGGCGATCGAGACCCAGTCCGACGTCGCCTCCAGCACAGCGCCGTAGCGCCGCTCGTTCGCGCGCGTGCGGGCGCGCGCGCCGATGTCCTCGTAGACGACGAGCAGCGCGTCGCCCAGACGCGAGGCCGTGATCTCGTAGCGAGTCGAGAATTCGGCGTGCCCGGCACGACGTTCGCGAAGATCGATCTGCGTGCGCAGCGGCTCGCCGGTCTCGAGGACGCCGACGAAGCGCGCGAACAGCTCGCTTGGGAAGGCGCGCAGCGTCTCGAGCAGGCGCCGCCCCACGAGCTCGACGAACGGCACGCGCGCGACACTTTCGGCTACGCGGTTTGCGTACTCGAAGACGAAGTC
>JAHWJM010000186.1 GCA_019348435.1 Actinomycetota bacterium | reverse complement strand
ACGCAGGATCTGGTTGCGGCCGAACGCCTTGTGGACGTCGATGAACTCGACCGCGTCCTTCGCGCCGTGCGGGCGCTTGGCCCCCGTATGCCAGCGGTATTCCTCGTCCTGACCGACCTGCGTCGCCATCGCCGTCAAGCGTAACTGGCGCGGGCGGCGGTCACGCCCCCTTGGCGGCCGCCAGGGCCGCTGCCGCCTGCGCCGCCTTGTCGAGCAGCTCGCCGGCGTTCGGCGCCGGTCGCTTTCCGTGGCCGGGGTTGTATGCCTCGTACGCGGCATCCGCGGCGGCCTTCGCCTCCGCCTCGAGGCGCTCGATCTCGGTACTCGAGGCCGAGGTCGCGGGCGCCGACGGCTGGGCGCGCGCGGATTCGGGCTCGGGCTCGGGCTCGGGCTCGGCAACCGATGGTGCGGAGACGGAGCGGTAGCGCTCGTACGCCTCCGCCGACGCCGCCGCCGCCGCCGCAGCCTGCGCCGCCAGATCAGGCTCAGGCTCAGGCTCCGCCGCCGCGGGCGGCGCGACGGCCGAGCCGCCTTCCGCGGCGCGGTTGTACCTCTCATAGGCCGCCGCCGACGCCGCGGCCGCCTCGGCCGCCGCCGCCGCCAGGTCCGGTGCCGGCGCAGCAGCCGGCTCGGGCGCGGGCGCACCAGCCTGCACCTCCGCCGGGGGATCGTCACGCCCGCGCAGGCGGATCCGCCCGTGGCGGAACTCGGTCGCGCTCGGGATCTCCGACAGCCTCGCCTTCGCGGACGAGACCGCCGCTCCCGCGGCGGCCGAGGTCGCCTGGCTGACCGCCGTCGAAGCCGATGCGACGGCCGCCTTGGCCTGCACGACGAACTTCTCGTACGCCGCCGCCGACGCCGCCGCAGCCTGCTGTGCGGCCGCGGCGAGCTCCTCTCGCCGCTTCGTCACCGCCTCGCTCACCTTCTCGGCCGCCGCAGCCGCCGCACCGCTCGTGCCCTCGCCTGCGTCCTCGTCGTCCTCGCCGCTGCCGCGCAACCGCCCGCTCACGTCGTCACCCCCCGATCGGGGCGCGGGGATTCGCGCCCCAGAAGATCTGCGTGCCGAGCATCCCGATCAGGTGCACCAGCACGATGTTCAACACCATCGACTTCGCCGTCGCCGTACCCACCCCAACCGGTCCACCACTCGCGTTGTAGCCGTAGTAGCACCCCACGAGGACGATCGCCGTCGCCATCACCATCGCCTTCAACAAGCTGTAGAGCAGGTCGGGCGGGTTCTGGAACATCCAGAAGATGAGGAAGTACCCGCCGCTCGAGACCTCGCCGATCTGCTCGACCACGGCGATGTAGCTGGCCAGGAAGCCGGCTCCGATCGCCGCGATGTACACGAACGGCAGCACGAGCCACGCCGCGAACAGGCGCGTCGCACAGAGAAACGTGATCGAGCTGATGCCCATGACCTCCAGCGCGTCGATCTCGTCGGAGATCCGCATCGACCCGAGCTCCGCGACGATCCCGGTGCCGACCTTCGCCGCCATCATGTAGCCGAACGCGTAGGGCACCAGCTCGCGCAGATCGCACCACGCGGCGAAGACGCCCGCGTAGGCGGGGTTGCCGACCGAGCGGTTGAAGTACGCGCCCTCGATGCCGCATTGCAGCCCGATGATGAAGACCAATCCCCAAATGACAAGGGTCGAGGAGACGATGAGGATCCCCGCCTGGCGCAGCGCCTCCCCGAAGAAGCGAAACACCCGCAGGCCGTAGACCTCTCCGACGATCCGCCCGCTGAACTTCGCGATCCCGCCGGCGTTGGCGATCCAGTCGCGCGGAACCGCTGTCCAACCGCCGTTCACCGCAGGTTGGCCAGCTCGGGGTTCGTCGCCAGCAACGTCTGCGTGAAGACGTAGTTGAACGCGAAGATGCCGAGGAAGGCGATCACGACCGCCTGGTTGACCGCGCGTCCCACCCCCTCGGCTCCGCCCGAGGCGGTCATGCCCTTGTAGCAGCAGACGATCGCGATGATGGCGCCGAACAGCGTCGTCTTCAGCGCCGATCCCCAGAGATCCGTCAGCGAGGCCTGGCCGAAGAACGTCGCCCAGAAGCCGCCCAGCGGCGCGCCGTTGACGATCGTCGCCAGCACCCCCGCGAACACGCCGAACAGCAGCGCGTAGACGTTGAAGAGCCCGGTCACGAGCATGAGCGCCAGAAACCGCGGCACGACGAGGTTCTTGATCGGGTCGACGCCGAGCACCTGCAGCGCGTCGAGCTCCTCACGGATCTTCCGCGCGCCGAGATCGGCGGTGATCGCCGTGCCCGCGACGCCGGCGAGCACGATCGCGGTCACGAACGGCGCGAACTCGCGGATCGAGGCCAGCACGAAGAAGCCGCCGAGGCGGTCGATGGCACCGAAGAGGACGAGGAAGTTCGCCGCCTGCAGGCCCGGGGCGCCGTAGCCGAAGGCGACCGTCGAGACGAGCAGCGGAAACCAGCAGAGCTTCAGCGCGAACAGGAACTGGCTCACGAACTCGCCGCCGTACGGATACGGCGGTCGAAGGGCGGAGACGATCGTCTTGCCCGTCAGGATCATCATGTCGCCGACCTCTTCGAGCAGGCTCTTTGCTGGAAGAAACGCTCGATCGGCGACGTTGCGAACCATGGGTGCTGTCTCCTTTTCTCCCGCCGTCGTGGCGCCATCCGGGCGCCGCGTGCCAGCGTATGGGAGCGGATGCCAGAACGCCAACGGCCTACGTGCCAGATTGTCGCGAACAGGGGCCGGAGCGGGCGCCGCGCCGTGGTAGGTTGGCGCGGCTTTGCGGAGGGCCACGGCCAACCTGTGCGCATCGACTGCGGCGGCCGCGGCGAGCGTCCTGCTCGGCGCCTGCGGCGGCGGCGAGCGCCGCGACGCCGACGCCCCGCGCGGCACCTACACGGTCGCCGTGGAGCGCAGCTCGTTTCCGCCCGAGCAGCGCCTGGCCATGACGGTGAGCCTCGTCCTGTCGGTGCGCAACACGGGCGAGGAGGCGATCCCCAACCTCGTCGTCACCGTCCGCGGCTTCCGCGATCCCTCCGGCGGCTCGCACGATGCCAACCTCGGGCGCGATCTGTGGATCGTCGACGACGCCCCCGGTGCGGCGATGACCGCGTTTGCGGACACATGGACGGCCGGGCGCCTCGAGCCGGGCCGCACCGCCACGCTGCGCTGGGAGGTCACGCCGGTGGTCGCCGGCACACACACGCTGCGCTACGCGATCGCGCCTGCGCTCGCGAGCGAGGCGCGCGCGCAGCTCGCCGGAGGCGGCAAGCCGACAGGTGCTCTGCGCGTCCGCGTCAGCGACGAACCGGCTCGCGCAAGGGTCGATCCGGGCACCGGCGCGGTCCGCCGCGACGAGTAGATCGGCTCCTGCCGGGTGGATCCCTCACGAGAGCCTGTGGCGCTCACCCACACCGTCAACGCCTGACGCTCAGCGCGGCAGGCGCGGGGCGATGATGCGGTAGGCCTTCAGGCCGAGCCCGAGGCGCTCGCGGTCCTCGGACTGCATCGGGTCCAGCCCGGTGAGCTCGCGCACGCGCTCCAGGCGATAGGCGACCGTGTGGCGGTGGGCATGGATCGCCGCCGCCGTCGCGCTCATGTGGCAGTTCGCCGCCAGGTAGGCGTCGAGCGTGCCGATCAGGTCCGTGCGGTACTGGTCGTCGTAGCGCACGACCGGCGCGACGGTGTCCTCGTAGAAGGACCGCACCTCCTCGGGATGCGAGGCGAGCACCCGAAACAGCAGCCGGTACGTGCCCTGGTTGATGTCCTCGGCGATCGGCTCGCCGGACACCGTCAGGACGTCGAGCACGAGGTCGGCCTCCTGCACCGCGCGGGCGAGCTCCCCCGCCTCGGAGTAGAACGACGACAGGCCGACGGTGCCGTGGCGCTGCAGGCGCGCGGCCAGGCGCGCCGCGGCGGCGAGCGTCGCCTCCGCGGCGTTGGCGCCGGCGATCGCCGGCAGCAGCGCGTAGACGCGGCCGCTCTGCGAGCCGCCCGAGACCGGCGGCATGTGCTGAGCCAGCGCGCCCGGGACGTCCTCTCCGATCGTTGCGACGACGTGGCGCGGGCGGTCGGTGTGCAGCTCCGCACAGAGGGCGACGGCCCCGCGGCTGAGGTCGCAGCCCAGGCGTGCCGCCCGGCGCACGAGCTCGTCGGGCGCCACGACGGCGCCCGCGCGGAGGTCCTCCAGAAAGGAGCCGCGCAGGTTCTGCTCGACCTCGTCGCGGGCCTCCTCGACGGCGACCTCGGTCAGCGACGCGACCGCCGCGAGATGCAGGTACTCGGCGGCCTCGTCCCCGGGCGCGCTCGCGCCCTCGAGCAGGACCACGCAGCCGACCATCTCGTCGCCGGAGGTGATCGGGATCTCGATCGCCAGGCCGCGCGGCGGGTGCGAGAGGCGGTCGCCCACGCAGTCGCCGACGTAGCGACGCAGCTCGGGCAGCCGCTCGCAGAGCGAGCTGCGCGACGGCGCGATGACCGCGGCGCCGAGCCGCGGGACGACGATCGCCACCGTCCCGCCGACGGCTTCGGCGGCAAGCTCCGCGACGCGCTCCAGGCCGTCGCCGGTCAGGACCGCGTCGACCATCCGCAGATGCAGCCCCCTCAGCCGCTCGACGAGGGTGGCCGCTGTCGGGGCGGCCACCCTCACCACCTCAGCCGGCTGCCGCCGTGGCGGCGTCCGGGTGGGCCTGGAGTGTCTCCTCACCGGATTCGCCCGTGCGGATCCGGTAGGCCTCCTCGACGGGGACGACGAAGACCTTCCCGTCGCCCACGGCCCCGGTCCGGCCGTGCTTGAGGATCGTGTCGACGATCGTCATGAGGTCCTTCGTCGCGACGACGCACTCGATCTTCACCTTCGGGCGCAGGTAGTTCGTCAGCTCCGCCCCGCGATAGCGCTCGGTGATGCCCTTCTGGCGCCCCGAGCCCTTGACCTCGCTGACCGACAGCGACGGAAAGCCCTTCGCGAGCAGGTCCGCGCGGATCGGCTCGAACGCCTCATGGCGGATGTAGGCAATCACCATCTTCATGCGTTCACCTCGGGATCGGAGCGCGGGCCGGTCCGCCCGCAGCGGGGGCGCAAAAGCACGGTACCCGACGCGGCGGCACGGGAACGAAGGCGCCCGTCAGGCCGGCTCGCACCTCGCCGTCGGACCGGCACCTCCGGCATCTCGGCGCGGATGGGATCGCGGCTTCGCCCGTCGCGGAGGCCTCCTCGCGGCGTACGACGATCAGGCCGGCGCGCTGGAGCGCGTGTCACACGCCCGCGCCCACTCGACGGCGAACTCCGCCCCGAACACGACGACGTTCGCGGCGGCGTAGGTGAAGATCAGCAGCGCCATCAGCGCGCCGAGCGAGCCGTAGATCGCGCCGTAATCCGTCACTCGGCCGATGTAGAAGCCGAACAGCGAGGTGAGCAGCAGCCACCCGAGCGCGGTGAACAGCGAGCCGGGAGTGATCCACGTCCAGCGCGCATCCTCGCGCGACGGGCCGTAGCGATAGAGCGTCGCCGCGATCGCCGCCGCGCCTCCGTTTCTGACGCGCTGGAAGACGGGCTTCTTCCCCGAAGGAATGCCGCAGCCGGAGGGCGTTGCCACGCCGATCATGGAGCTATCGAGCTTCATGGGCGATTACTTCAGCGCGCTCGGCACGCCGCTGCTGCGCGGCCGCACCTTCTCGCCTAACGACACGAAGGACGCGCCGCAGGTCATCATCATCGACCAGGTCACGGCGGAGA
>JAHWJM010000185.1 GCA_019348435.1 Actinomycetota bacterium | reverse complement strand
CACCGCGCCGGGCGCCAGCACGGGACGATCGCGGCACGGCAGCTCGTGTCACTTGGGCTGTCGGCGAGCGCGGTCCGCGACCGTGTGGCGAGAGGGCGGCTGCACCGGGTGTATGCCGGTGTCGTGGCAGTCGTTGCGCCGACGCGGCTGACACGCAAGGGATGCGTGATGGCGGCGACGCTTGCGTGCAGACCCGGCACCGCCGCCTCACATCGGGCCGCGTCCGCGCGGATGGCGCTGCGGCTGGCAAGCCGCTCGTGGATCGACGTGACGACTCCGGGTGAGCGAGGGCACCACCGCGCGGGCGCGGGCGATCGACCGCGCTGAGCAGCAGCGGCTGCTCGACATGCGTGCGCTCGACGACGTGCTCGCCCGTGCAAGCGGCCGGCGCGGCGCGAAGCTGCTGCGCGAGGTACTCGCCGAGCACCGCGCCGCCAGCACGCTGACGCGCAACGAGCTCGAGGAGGCGTTTCTCTCGATCTGCCGCACCGCGGGGCTCCCGCCGGACGCCGTCAACCTCTGGATCCCCTTCCCCGACGGCGGCGGCGCCGAGGCCGACTTCCTGTGGCACGCGCAGCGCCTGATCGTCGAGGTCGACGGCCGCAGCGTCCACGCCACGCAGCGTGCGTTTCAGTCAGACCGGCGGCGCGACCAGCGGCTCATGCTGCTCGGCTGGCGCGTCGCGCGGTTCACGTGCCAGCAGGTGACATCCGAACCGGCCTACGTCGCGACGACGCTGCGCGGTCTGCTCGAGCACGGCTGAGCGCCGGACAGGCTCCCGGGCGGGCTCGGGCTGCCGTAGCCGCGATACCCTCGGTCCCGGCGCGCCGGGAAGCTGGTCGGCACGACTGCCTGCTCGAGAGGAACCACCGTGCCCATTGCCGCATCCGTCGGTATCGCCGAAGTCCTGACGGACCTGTTCATCGTGCTGCTCGCGGCGAAGCTCGGCGACGAGCTGTTCCGGCGCCTGCGCCAGCCGACGCTCATCGGCGAGATCCTCGCGGGCCTGCTCGTCGGCCCCGCGGTCTTCGGCCTTGTGGAGCCGAGCGAGGTGCTCGAGGTCTTCGCCGAGCTCGGCGTCGTCTTCCTGCTGTTCTGGGTCGGCCTGGAGACGCGGCTGTCGACACTGCGCGAGGTCGGCTCGACCGCCGTCTCCGTCGGGCTGCTCGGCGTCGCGATTCCCTTCGCCGGCGGCATCGCGCTGGGCACGGCGCTCGGCGAGAGCACGGGCACGTCGCTGTTCATCGGCGCCGCCCTCGTCGCGACGAGCGTCGGGATCACCTCGGCCGTGCTCATCGACCTCGGGGTGCTCGAGCGGCGCGCGAGCCGCACGATCCTCGGCGCCGCGATCGTCGACGACATCCTCGCGCTGCTGCTCGTCGCGGTCGCCGCGGGCGTAGCGGCCGAAGGCGGCGTCGACATCGGCTCAATCGCGGTGACGGCGGCGATCGCGCTGGCATTCGTCGCCTTCATCGCCCTCGGCGGCACGAAGCTGCTGGCGGCACGGCCCGCGCTGCTGCACACACCGCGCTTCTCCGAGTCGCCGCTGCTGCCCGCGGTGATCATCTGTCTCGGCCTCGCGGCCTTCGCGGCTCAGATCGGGCTTGCGGCGATCATCGGCGCGTTTCTCGCCGGCATGATCGTCGCGGAGACGCGCGACCAGCACCCGATCGAGGAGGAGATCGCGCCGCTGTACGCGTTCTTCCCTCCGTTCTTCTTCGCCTTCATCGGGCTCGAGATGTCGCTCGCGGCGTTCGCGCAGCTCGAGACGCTGCTGCTGCTGACCGGGGTGACGGTCCTCGCCATCGCGACGAAGTTCGTCGGCGCGTACGTCGGCGCGATGCGCATGGGCCGGCGCGACGCGACGTTCGTCGGCGTCGGAATGGTCCCGCGCGGCGAGGTCGGGATCATCGTCGCGGGCATCGGCAACGCGACCGGCACGATCGACGCAGAGATGTTCGCCATCATCGTCGCCATGTCGGTGCTCACGACGCTGATCGTGCCGCCGATCCTGCGACGGCTGGCGACAGCCGGGCTCGAGCCCGAGCGCGAGCCGAAGCCGGAGCCCGTCCGCCTCTGAGTCCGTCGCGCCGCCCGGCTAGTGACGGTGGCTGCGCAGGTACACGACGCGGTCGCCGGCCTGCACCGCGGCCGCGCGCGGATCGTCGAAGCGCATCAGGTCCTCGCCGCGCGCGACGGCGACCACCGGCCCCTCCACGCCGAGCGCGCGGATCGGCCCGGCCTCCTCCTCGCCCACCTCGTACTCAGCGATGTCCAGGCCCTGCCCCACTCGCATCAGGTCCTCGAGCACCTCGGCGATCTCGGGCTGCTGAACGGCGAACCCGAGCAGCCGCCCGGCCGCATCGGCCGAGGTGATGACCGACGTCGCGCCGCTCTGGCGCAGGAGGTGCACGTTCTCGGCCTCGCGCACGGCAGCGACGATCGTCGCGTGCGGGTTGAGCTCGCGGGCGGTGAGCGTCACGAGCACCGCCGTGTCGTCGCGGTTGACGGCGACGATGATCGCGCGGGCATCCTCGATACCGGCCTGCCGCAGCACGTCGGTGGAGGCGGCATTGGCGCCGATCACGGTGAGTCCCGAGCCGGTCGCCCGGTCGCGCGCCTCACGCGAGTCGTCGATGACGACGACGTCCTCGGGCGCGACGCCCTCGTCGAGCAGGGTGCGCAGCGCGCTGCGTCCCGTGACGCCGAAGCCGCAGATGATGATGTGGTCGTGCAAGGTTCGCTCCCAGCGTAAGCGGCGGTAGGCGTCGCGGCTGCGCTGCGCAAGGATCTCAACCGTCGTGCCGACGAGCAGGATGAGGAAGAGGACGCGCGCCGGCGTGACGAAGATCGTCGTGAGCAGCCGCGCCTGGTCGCTGACCGGCCGGACGTCGCCATACCCGGTCGTCGTGACGCTGACGGTGGCGTAGTAGAAGGCGTCCAGCAGCCCGACGCCGTCGCCCTCGGCATCGACGTACCCATCACGGCCGGCGTACGCCAGCAGCGCGACGAACAGGATGAGCGCCACGGCGATGCCGATGCGCACGAGGATGTCGCGCACGGGCCCGTGCGGCCGGCCGGGGAACTCGACCGTGATGCTGTGGCGCCGGGCCATCGCCGGCGTCTACAGCGCGAACGGTGGCCGGCGCGGGCAAGTCATCCCGCGCTGTGCGGCGCGGGGATCTCGATCTTCAGGCGCTTGATCATCCGGTCGATGCGATGCGCCACCTCGGCCGGCGCGATCCCCAGCGTCGCGGCGATGTCCAGCAGCGGCGTGTCCTCGATCGTCATCCCGAGGATCGGCAGCTCGTCGGACTTCAGGCGGTTGCCGGCGTCGTCGAGCAGCTCGCGCGAGATCGGCGGCAGCACGCGCTCACCGCGCGCCACTCGGCGGATGGCGTCGTAGAGCTCGTTCGCCGGCGCCGACTTGCTGACGAGCCCGTCGACGCCGGCCAGCCGCGCGGGGATCGTCAGCGCCGCGTCCGCGTGAGCGGAGTACAGCAGGACCGCGGGCGCCGGCATCTGGCGCTTGATGCGCCGGCAGAGCACGAGCCCGTCGTCGCCGGGCAGGTGGTAGTCGAGCACGACGACGTCGGGCCTCGTACGGTTCAGCATCGGCCACAGGTCGCGGTCGGAGTGGGCGGCGTCGAGCGGGACGAACCCGGGCTCCGCACGGAGCACGGCGATCAGCCCGGCGCGCATCGCCGGGTGGTCGTCGACGATGAGGATCCGGATCATGCCTGCGAGCTCCCTTCGTCGGAATCGGTCCGCCAAGACAGTACGACGCTCGTCCCGCGGCCGCCGTCGCCCGGACCGAGCGACAGGGTCGCGCCAATCGTGTCGGCGCGGGCGCGCATCGAGCGCAGGCCGTTGGAGCCAGGACGGCGGATCGCCGGCAACCCGCGGCCGTCGTCGCGGACCTCGATCGTCGCGGTGCTGCCGTTGCGCGCGAGCATGACGTCGACATGCTCGGCCTCGCCATGGCGCACGGCGTTCGTCAGCGCCTCGGCGCCGATCCGATAGACATGCGCCGCGATGTGCGCGGGCAGCTCCCCGACCGTCCCCCGAACGTTGATCTGCGCCTCGCTGACCGGAGCGAGCTCGGCGGCTCGCTCTTCGAGCAGGCGCTGCACCGAGCGGCCCTCCAGCGGCATGCGCAGCTCGGCGACGCTCGTGTCCATGTCGGCCCCCGCCGCGCGCAGCTCGGCGAGCGCGTGGCTGACGAGCTGGGCCCCAGCGCCGTCGACCTGGTTCTGCAGCGCGCTCAGCACGAGGTGCGCGGCGTGCACGCGCTGCTTGGCCGAGTCGTGCAGCTCCCACGCGATCCGCTGGCGTTCGCTCTCCACCGCCAGGCGCTCGGAGCGCAGGCGCTCGTCGCGCAGCCGGGCGAGCACGTCGGCCGCATACGCGAGCGCGAGCACGACGACGAGCGGGACCATGAGATGCGTGGCGATCGTCTCCAGGCGAATCGTGCTCTCGAGGGTGTCCGCATCGAGCTCGGTCGAGACCGCCACGCCGAGGTACGCGAGCGTGAAGGCCAGCCCCCAGCCGAGCGCGCGGCGAAACGGCAGGCCCGTCGACGGCAGGATGAGCGCCGTGAGCATGAGGACGTAGAACGGGCTGCGCCAGTCCTCCGAGGCGACCACGAGCGCGAGCGCCGCCGCGCCGTCGACGAGCCACGCCGCCGGCGAGAGCTGCAGACGCGGGACGGTGGTCAGCACGAGGAGCGAGCCGGCCGTGTACGCCACGCCGGCGGCGATCAGCACCGGGTCGTGCGGGGTGACGCGATGCACGAGCAGCAGCAGAACGGCCACTGCCGCGGCGAGCAGCCGCGTCATCAGCAGCAGCGTCATCCACCGCGACGTCATGGCGGCGGCGTGAGCAGGCGCTGGGCGAGCGCGCGGCTGAAGTCCTCACGGGTGACGATGCCCGCCACGCGATCGTCGGCCACGATCGGGATGATGAGCACGCGGTGGTGCAGGAAGATCTCCGCCAACTCGGTGTCCGAGAAGTCCTCGCCCACGTCAATGTGGTCGGTGTTCATGTGGTTGGCCACGGGATCTTCGGCGCAGCTCGCCCGCTTGTCGAGCGCCTCGTCGAGCGAGCGCGGCACGAAGCCGGCGTACCCGAGCGTGTTCAGATAGCCCGGAAACAGCGCGCCGATGAACTCGCGCTCGCCGAAGATGCCCAGCAGCTTGCCGCGGACGTCGACGACCGGCAGCGCAGGCACGTCGAGCTCCACGATCTTCGCCATGGCATCGCGCACGCGGTCCTCGTCGCGCAACGACGGAACCTCGCGGCGTACGGTGCTGGCGATCCTCTGCGGGCTCATCTCGATCTCCTTCTCTAGAGATACCGCAGGGCGACGTACCCCGTCGCCAACACCATCGACACGAGCGTCGCCGGGATGCCGACCTTCAGGAACGTCAGGAAGCCGATCGGGCGCCCGGCGCGGTCGGCCATGCCGGCGGCGGCGACGTTGGCCGCGATCATATAATCTTCGATGAGCTTGTGCGCGTCGAGCCGCTCGCGCGGGGCGACGGAGAGGATGCGCCCCTTCTCGTCGAGCATCACCCGCCGTTCGGGAAGGTCGAGGTCGAGCGGCTCGCGCTTCTCGCGGGCACGGTAGAGCGCGCTCCAGCAATCCCAGAGCGGCTTCAGCGTGCCCTCGACGATCTCGCGCGCGAACGGAGGCTCGTCGGCCTCGATCTCGGGCATCGAGCAAGTCGGTGAGG
>JAHWJM010000184.1 GCA_019348435.1 Actinomycetota bacterium | reverse complement strand
CAGCCGCATCTCGATCCACTCGCGCTCGCGGTCGAAGAACGCGACGTGCTCGAAGGCCTCGACGTCGAAGTTCGCGCCGAGCTCGCGGTTGAGCACGTGCAGCACGTTGAGGTTGAACTCGGCGGTGACGCCGGCGCTGTCGTTGTAGGCGGCCTCGATGACGCGCGGGTCCTTCACGAGGTCGGTCCCGAGCAGCAGGTGCCCGTCGTCTCCGAGCACCTTGCCGAGGGAGCGCAGGAACCGCCGCCGGCTGCCCGGCGGGAAGTTGCCGATCGTGCCGCCGAGAAACGGCACGAGGCGGGGGCCGACCGGTGCCGGCAGATGGCCGAGATGGCGCTCGAAGTCGGCGACGAGCCCGATGACCGACAGCCCCGCGTACTCCTCGGCGAACAGCTCGGCGACCGCCTGGACGGTCGTCGCGCTGACGTCGACGGGGACGTAGCGCGCAGCCGCTTCGGCCGCAGCCATCGCGTCGAGCAGCACGCGCGTCTTCGTCGCCGATCCCGAGCCGAGCTCGACGAGCTCGACGGCGCCGGTGCGCGCGACGAGCTCCTCGGCGTGCGCCTCGAGGATCAGCCGCTCCGTACGCGTCTGGTAGTACTCGGGCAGCTCGCAGATCGCGTCGAAGAGCTCCGAGCCGCGCGCGTCGTAGAGGTGCTTGGGCGGCAGCTCCTTGAGCGGGCGGGTAAGCCCGTCGAGCACGTCGTCGGCGAGCGTGCGCTCGTCGTCAGGGCCGAGGTGCGTGTGCACCTCGACGGTGCTCTGGAGGATCGGCTCCGTCACGTCACGTCCTTTGCCAGTCGGACGCCGGCGAAGATCTGCCGGCGCTGGGGGAGATCCCAGTTGCGGAAGGTCGGTGTTCGCACACGCGCCTCGGTGGCCCATGAGCAGCCGCGCAGGACGCGGTAGCGCTCGCCGAAGAAGACCTCGGAGTACTCGCGGTAGGGATGCGCGACGAAGCCGGGATAGCCGCCGAAGTGCGATGCGGTCCACTCCCATACCTCGCCGGCCTGTGCGAGCGGCTCCTGAGTCGAGGTCGACGCCTTCTCCCACTCGGCTTCGGTGGGGAGGCGGGCGCCTCTCGAACGGGCGAAGGCGTCGGCCTCGAACCAGGAGACGTGCATGACGGGCTGTTCGGCGTGCTCGCGCGGCAGCCCGTCCGCCGTCCAGCCCTCCGGGTGCGTGATGTCGTACTCCTCTTTCCACGCCCAGCCCTCGTCGGACCACCATTCGCGCCGCTCGTAGCCGCCGCCCTCGCAGAAGTGCATCCAGCTGGCGTTCGTGACGGGCCGGCGCCTGATCCGGAAGCCGGGCACGTCGACGTGGTGGCGCGGGCGCTCGTTGTCGAACGCGAAGCCGTCTGCGCTCGCGCCGAGCTCGAACGAGCCGCCCGGTACGTCGATCCACCCATCCGCTGCGACGGCGCCGCGGACGCCACTCGGCGCGGCGGCGGGGCGGCCGCCCGGAAGCCCTGCGAGAAACAGCGTCTGGCGCATCGTCTCGTTGTGCTGCGCCTCGTGGCGCGTGACGAGCTCGAACAGGGTGCCGTCGCCGGGACCGGTGTGATCGAGCACCTCGAGCGCGCGCTCGCGCACCGCCGCGATGTAGTCGAAGACGTCCTGACCGCGTAGGAACAGGATCTCGCCGCGCACCGCGCGCGGCGTCTCGAAGGCATCGTAGAGGTGGGCGAGATCGGGGCGCAGCAGCTCGCCGCCGCCGTGGCGGTGCACGATCCAGAGGTCCTCGTAGGCGGCGATGTGGCCGAGGTCCCAGTCCAGCGGGCTCATGAGCGGATGCTGGACGCGCGCGAGCTGCGCGGCGTCCAGCGGCGCGACGAGCGCAAGCGTCCGCGCGCGGACCTCTCGCAGGGCATCGGCGAGATCGGAATGGGCCGCGACCGCCATCGAAGGCGGAGCGTACCCAGCCGCTTTGCGCCCAATCATGCGCGCACGTCTGGGTCCGCCGGCGTGGGTCTCGTCAGACGACGCGAGGCCGAGGCCGAGGCCGGCGCGGAAGCGGGTGGCAAGCGCGACATCGTGTTCGTATACGGCGCCGATGCCGGTTCGGTTGACCCGGCGCGCTGACCGACGGTCAGACCTCGGCCTTGGTCGCCACCGCCGTGTCGCGACGTGAGCCGGAGCCGTCGAGCTGCGCCGGGACCGGATCGTCGGCGACGTCGGCGACGCCACGTCCGCGGCCGCTCAAGCCGCCGGTCAGCGTGTCCTGCGCCCACCGCTCGCTGAAGCCCGCCGCGAACGCGATCACGCAGAAGAAGTAGAACGCCTGTGTAGCGTCCTCGGGGACCTCGAAGATCTGCACGATGTTCGCGGACACGGCGAAGTAGATCAGCAGCCCGAAGATCGAGCCGATCCACGGTCGCAGCGACCCGAGGAAGAGCGTGTAGCCGCGCGCGATGTCCTCGTCGAGCGCGAAGGAGCCGCTGTTGACGCGGGCGATCACGCTGACGACCGCCCCGACGGCACCAGCGACGAGACAGCCGACGATCGTCGAGGATTCGACATCGTCGCGGTAGACCACGCTGCCCGCCACGACGTACAGCAGCACGAGCCCCGCGATCCCGAGGGCCATGCCCGCGAAGTACACGAGCTGCGCGTCGCCGTTGGCCGACTCCTTGTAGCTGCGCCCGATCTCCGAGAGCTCACGCAGCTCGGCGGCGACGGCCGCCTTGTGCGCCTGCGGGGCGACGTCGCCGCGCGCGTCGACGAGGCTCAGCAGGTGACAGGCCGACGTCATGACGAGCTGGATGGCGATCCGCCGGCTGCGGCCGCGCAGGACCTCGCCGGCGCGGACCGCCAGCTCATCGCAATGATGCAGCGCGCGGGCGATGTCGGGGTCGTTCTTCGTCGCCCAGTCGCTGACGCGGTGAAAGCGCGGAGAGACGGACAGCAGGCGGCGGATCCAGCCGCTGCTGGGCTTGCCGGCAGTCAGCGCCACCGCGCTCTCGACCTCGGCGCACCAGTAGGCGTTGATCAGCTTGCCGTGCTCCTCCTCGAAGCACTCCAGCGCCTCGTGGTACTCACGGTCGAGCTTCGCGCGCTCCGCTTCGCTGACACTCGAGTCGTAGCACACCGCCTGGCGCCAGCGAAAGTGGATCCGGACGAGATCGGGGAACGTGACGCGCCGCTTCGGTGCGTCCTCGGACATCAGGGGCTTGTCGGCCATGTCGTCGCCGGCGCGATCATCTCATGACCGTCCAGAGGCGGCCGCAACTCCGGCTGCAGGCGCTGCGCCGGGAGCAGCGCGTGGGCCGCTCAGCGGCCGTCGGGCGCTGCCGCCGCGTCGCACGCCACCTCGTCGACGCCGTCGCCGAGCAGCGCGATCGGGATCGACGTATCGCCCGCCAGCGCGCGCGAGAGCGACTCGCGCTTCTCCTCACCCGTCGTCAGCAGCAGCGTGAAGCGCGCGCGCCGCACGACCGGCAGCGTGATCGTCACGCGCTCGGGCGGCGGCTTGGGCGAGTCGCGGATCGGCGCGACCGGCGCCTCGCACACCCGAAGCCCGGGGTGGCCGGGAAACAGCGAGCACGTGTGCCCGTCGGGACCCATCCCGAGCAGGACGATGTCGAAGACGGCGTCGGGCATGTGCTCGAGCACCTCGCGGCCGTAGAGCCAGGCGGCGTCCTCGGGAACTTCGGGCGACGGCACGACGTGCAGCACCGGCGGCTCCGCGCGCGCCGGCGCGAGGAGCGACTCGCGCACCATGCGCACGTTGGCCTCCGGGTCATCCTCGGGCACGCAGCGCTCGTCGCCGAGCCAGAGGTGGACGTGGTCCCATGCTCCCTCGACCTCGGCGAGCAGCTCGTAGGCGCGCTGCGGCGTCGATCCGCCCGCCAGCGCGACGTGCAGCTCGCGGTTCTCGCGGCGTGCGTCGGCGATCGCGGCCGCGACCGCGTCGGCGGCGTGGCGGGCGACGGCCTCGGGGTCCTCGAGCACGACCACACGTGGCCGTGCTGCGCCCGGGTCGGCGCCGGTGCCCATCACGCCAGCAGCCGCCGCGCCGCCGCCAGCGCCGGCTTGAACGTCGGGTCGCGCATGAGCGCGTGGCGGATCCCCTCGCCGAGGATGCCGGGCTCGCCGCGGGAGGCGCCGAGCACCGTCCAGACGTGCTCGATGACGTCGTCGTCGCGGCGCGGGGGCGCCTCGCGGCGGCGCGCGGTCAGCCCGCCCATCCCGCGCTCGAGCGCCAGCAGCGTGCCCCCGCCGAGGTCCGAGCGCAGCTCGACGCCGGAAAGGCCGGGCACGCTCATGTCGCCGACGGGCTCCAGGCGTAGCTCGACCTCGCCGCCACGCGTGCGCGCGCGTCCGCGCAGCAGGTCGCCGTCGCGGTTCAGGCACTCCGCGCGCCAGCCCAGCCGAGAGCACATCCAGCCGGTCAACAGCAGCGCCGACACGAGCGAGTCCTGACGGTAACGCACCGACAGCTTGGAGAGGGCGTGCAGCTCGGGGCGCCGCACCGGCGGGTCGTACGCGGCGGCCAGGCGCTCGCGCCACGGGGTGCAGCGCAGCCAGGCCAGATCGACGACCTCGCCGCGCTCGGCGAGCTGGCAGTCGCGCTCCAGCGCGGCGGCGACGTCGGGCGCATCGACGGCGTCGAGCAGCACGACCTGGGCCAGCGGGTCCCCGCCGGCGCGACCAGTCGTCAGCGCGTCGACGGCCTGCGCATGGCCGTGCGGCGACCAGACAACCGTCGGAAGGTCGGTCACGACGAGCGGGTCGACGATCGTGTCCAGATCGCGCAGGTGGCGCTCGCCGACGTCGACGACGACCAGCTCGCGCATCGCAGCGAACTCGCCCGGCCGCGGATCACCCTCGATCGTGATCGTCGCCTGCGCGTCGATCGTCGACCGGTTCGCCTCGACCGCGCAGACGACGGTGCGCGAGGCGTGGTAGCGCCCGACACGGCGCAGCCGGTTGGCGATCTCGCCGCTCCACTCGCGCTCGACGACGCAGACGAGGTTCAGCGTGCGGGCGGGGACGCAGTGCTCGGCCGTCGCGTGGCACTGGGCGACGAGCCGCCGCAGCGCGCCTTCGATCGCGCTCGGCGAGGTGTCCTGCTCGCGCCAGACGGCGTCGGTGGTCACGGATACACCGGGCGAGCCATCAGATCATCCGCCAGCGCGCCTCGCCGATCAGCAGGTTCTCCGCCTCCTCCGGGCCCTGTGTGCCCGCGGGATACTGCGCGAGCTGCCCCGACTCCGCCTCCCACGCCTTGATGATCGGGTCGACGATGCGCCACTGCGCCTCGACCTCGTCGTTGCGGGTGAAGAGCGTCGCGTCGCCGCGCATGGCGTCGATGATGAGCCGCTCGTAGGCCTCCGGCGACTCCGACAGGAACGCTGTCCCGTAGAGGAACTCCATGTTCACGGTGCGGATCGCCATCCGCGTGCCGGGGATCTTCGCGCCGATCGACAGCGACACGCCCTCGTTGGGCTGCACGGTGAGGACGAGGACGTTGGGACGCACGCCGGTCGACATCTGCGGCCCCTGAAACGCGACGTGCGGCACGGGCTTGAGCGTGACCGCGATCTCGGTGACCTTGCGCGCCAGGCGCTTGCCGGTGCGCAGGTAGAAGGGGACACCGGCCCAACGCCAGTTGTCGACCTCGAGCCTCAGGGCCGCGAAGGTCTCGGTCGTCGAGCCCTCCGGCACCCCATCCTCCTCGAGGTAGCCGGATGCGTCCTCGCCTGCCGAGTGGCCGCGCCCGTACTGTGCGCCGA
>JAHWJM010000183.1 GCA_019348435.1 Actinomycetota bacterium | reverse complement strand
CGGTCCGACCTGCTCGAGGCGCGCCGGCACAAGCTCGAGACGCTGCGCGAGCACGGGATCGACCCCTTCCCGCACGCCTACGAGGGCGTCGAGCCGATCGCGTCGGTCAAGGCGCCGCATGAGGCGTTGGCCGACGGCGAGGAGACCGACGTCCGCGCGCGCATCGCCGGCCGGCTGGCGGCGCGGCGCGGTCAGGGCAGGAACGCCTTCCTCGACGTCGTCGACCGCTCGGGGCGCATGCAGCTGCACGCCCGCGTCGACGTGCTCGGCGAGGCGCCGCTGCCACAGCGCCAGCGCCGCGCCGTAGGCCAGCGACTCGGCGGGTGAGCCGCCTCGGCAGTTGAGGCGCACGCCGGGCCACGTGTAGCGGCCGTGGCAGCGGGTGCAGTCCTCTCCCTGCGTGAAGCAGGTGCCGACCGCGCACACCAGGCGGTAGTTGTGCAGGTGCAGCACGAGGCGCGCCCCCGCCGCGCGCGCCGCCGCCTCCCGCCGCGACGACGCGCTGCCGGAGGGCATGTCGATCGAGCCGACCGATCGCGTCTCGATCGAGCAGCTCATGGAGTGGGCGAACATCGAGCCCGACGTCGACCTCATGCGCTCGACGCGCAAGCTCGGGGCCCCGATCACGTGGGCCAAGCGCCAGCTCGTCCACGTCCTGCGCCAGTACCTGCGCGAGCTGCAGTCCCAGCAGACGCGCTTCAACCTCAACCTCCTCATCCGGGTCGCCGAGCTCGAGGACCGCGTGATGCGGCTCGAGGAGCGCGCGGGTCAGCCGCCGCCGGACGAGGTCGCCCCGCGGTGACGCTCCGCGTCCACCAGGTCCTCAGCGGCGCCGGGCCGTACGACGCGGTGACCATGCAGGCGCTGGCCTTCCGCGAGCGCTTCGGCGCCTGGGGCTGGGGCGGGCGCGACGTCGCGGCGGAGATCGACCCGCGCATCGGCGACCGGATCGCCCCGCTGCGCTCGCTCGACGCCGACGACGGCGACGTGCTGCTCGTGCACTACTCGGCCTACGCGCCCAAGCTGCGCCGCGTGCTCGAGATGCCCCAGCGCACGCTGCTGATCTCGCACAACATCACCCCCGCCCGCTGGTTTTGGGACCACGACCCGCAAGCCGGCGTCGTCTGCGCGCTGGGCCGCAAGCAGCTGCCGCAGTTCGCCGCCGCCGCCGACGTCGCCGCCGGGGTGTCGCTCTACAACGCCCGCGAGTTCGGCTCGGACGTCGTCATCCCGATCCTCTTCGACCCGACGCAGCTCGGGGAGCGCGGCCCACCCACCCCGGCCGAGGATCCCGATGGTGGCGCCGCGTCCGCCCCACCGACCATCCTCTTCGTCGGGCGCCTCGCGCCGCACAAGCGCCAGGACGCCGTCATCCGCGCGTTCGAGCTGTACCGCCGCCGCCACGCGCCCGACGCGCGCCTCGTGCTCGTCGGGGCGCCGATCAACTGGGCCTATGACGCAGCGATGCGCGCGCTCGCCGAGGAGCTGTCGCCCGGACGGGTGACGATCGAGTCGGGCCTGACGCGCGAGCAGCTCGCGGACCGCTGGCGCTCGGCGCACGCGTTTCTCTGCCTGTCTGAGCACGAGGGCTTCTGCATCCCGCTGCTGGAGGCCTTTCACTTCGGCGTGCCGGTGATCGCGCGGGCGATCGGCGGCGTGCCGGAGGTGGCCGGCGACGCCGCCCTGCTGCTCGCCGACTGCGACGACGAGAGCGTGGCGGCCGAGCTCTTGGCGCTCGCCGTCGGCGACGCCGAGCTGCGCGCGGCGCTGCGCGAGCGGGGCGCGGCGCGGGTCGCGGCCTACGCGCCCGAGCAGACGGCGCGGACGCTGCGCGACGTGCTCGAGTCGCTCGCCGCGCGCTGATCTGTCGGGGGCGGTGCTCTGCGGCGTGTTGCGAGACGCCTGCGGCCCGTCCCGTCCCGCACGTCGTCAGCGTGATTGCGGCCAGATGTCGCGGTCGGCGATCTCCAGCAGGTTCCCCGCGGGGTCCTTGAAGTAGAAGGAGCGCCCGGAGTCGCCCCACGTGCTGTCATGGACGATCGCGACCCCCGCGCGCCTGAGGTGCTCGCGCCAGCGCTCGTACTCGCCGGCGGGCGCCAGCAGGCAGGCGTGGCCGGGACCGCTCGTCCCGTGGTCGGCGATCGCACCGCCGCGCTCGGCCAGGCGCTCGCGGTCGAACAGCAGCAGGACGCCGGGGCCGATCCGAAACGCGATCCCGTCGCCCCAGTCGGCGACCGCCGGCAGCCCGAGCAGATCGCCGTAGAAGCGCTCGATCGCCGCGCGGCTCCCGCCGTCGTGGTAGAGAACCGTCTCCAGCACGCCGGCGAGAGTGCGAGCGTCCATGCCGCAGTCGACCTCCGTCAGAGCGGCTGCGCCAGCGCGTGCACCGGCCCGGCGCCCGCGACGGGCGCGCGGCCGTCGAGGTTCGTGGTCGTGTAGCCGAGCTCGTCCATCAAGGCGCAGAACGCGTCGTTCGTGTCGTGCAGCTCGCACACGATCGCCGGGCGGTGGGCGTCGATCGTCGCGCGCATCCCGGCGATCGCCTGCAGCTCGGCGCCCTCGGTGTCGATCTTCACGACGTCCGGCGGCGGGATCTCGCCGGCGCGCACGAGCTCGTCGATCGCGACGACGGCGACGTCGATCTCGTCGCGCACGTCGGCGTGGCGCCCCGTCGAGGCGAGGTGCGACCAGCTCGCCTCGCCGACGACGAGCAGCCGGTCGCGGCCGCTCTCGGCGCCGACCGCCGCCTCGCGGATCTCCGCGTGGCCGAACTCGTTGAGCGCGATGTTGTTGGCGACCGCGCGCGCACAGGCCGGTACCGGCTCGAAGGCGACGACGCGGCCTTCCGGGCCGACGAGCCGCGCGCCGAGGATCGTGAAGAAGCCGACGTTCGCGCCGACGTCGTAGAACACCGATCCGGGCCCGAGGAGCCGGCGCAGCGCCTCCTGCACCGGCGGCTCGAGCGTGCCGCGCACGATCAGCCCCGCGTGCGCGTGGTCGAGCGGCAGGTCCGCCGTCGACACGTAGAGCAGGTGCCCGAGCCCGCCCGCGATCGGCACCGGCGCGCGGCCGTACCAGCTCGACGCCCGCCGCAGCAGCGCGCGCGAGGCACGACCGCGACGTAGGCGCTCGGCGAGCTCCGCGCGGCGGTCCTCCGGCATCCCCGTGATCAGATGCGTCGCGCCGTTGCGCACGCGCCCCGTCAGCTCGTGGCGCAGATCCTGGACCGGGCGGGGCATCGCAGGATGATCGCAAGCACCACAACGCATCGAAATTTCGAGGACAAACGCCGGTGACTCTGCGTAACATATCGACGGATGAGCTTGCGCCAAGCGCGCCTGACGGCGCTCAGCCGCATCCGCGACGCCCGCGTGTCGCCGGCCCTGAGCCAGGCGATGCCGATCGACCCCTGGCGGCTGATCTCGCGACGCTTCTCGCTGGAGAGTCCCACCGAGGCCGAGACCCTGTTCGCGATCGCCAACGGCTACATGGGCATCCGCGGCGTTCACGAGGAGGGCCTGCCGTCCAACGACCCCGGCTTCTTCCTCAACGGTTTTCACGAGACGTGGCCGATCCCCTACGGCGAGGCCGCCTTCGGCTTCGCGACGACCGGCCAGACGATCGTCAGCGCGCCGGACGGGTCGGTCATGCGCCTCTATGTCGACGAGGAGCCGCTCGTGCTGGGCGAGTCGATGCTGCTGGCCTACGAGCGCGTGCTCGACATGCGCAGCGGCATCCTCGAGCGGTCCGCACGCTTTCGCACGTCGCGCGGCGGCGTCGTGCAGCTGCGCTCGCGGCGCCTCGTCTCCCTGCACTGGCGCCACCTTGCAGCGATCTCCTATGAGGTCACGCTTCTGTCGGGGCAGGCGGAGCTCGCGATCGCCTCCGAGCTCGTCACGCACCTGCCGCGGCCGAAGGGCCACGACGACCCGCGCATCGGCGTGCGGATGGACGAGTCGGCGCTGGCACCGGTCGACCAGTTCGTCGACGGCACACGCGTCCTGCTGGAGCTCCGCACGCGCTCGAGCGCCATCGGCCTCGCCTGCGGCATGGAGCACCGCATCGACACGGCGCTGCGCCACAGCGTCGAGTCCAGCGTGCAGGAGGACGAGGGACGCGTCGTGTTCTTCCTCGACGCCGAGCCTGGCGTCCCGGCGCGTGTGACGAAGCTGCTCGGCTACCACCACGCCGACCAGGCGCCACCGGGCGACCTCGTGCGGCGGGTGAACCGCACGCTGGACCGCGCGTCGGGCGACGGCTTCGAGCGCATCGCGGAGGTCCAGCGCGAGCGCCTCGACGCGTTCTGGGAGCACTCGGACATCGAGATCGACGGGCCGCAGGACATCCAGCAGGCCGTGCGCTTCAACCTGTTTCAGATCCGCCAGGCATCGGCCCGCGTCGAGGGGCACGGGATCGCCGCCAAGGGCCTGACGGGCCGCGGCTACGAGGGCCAGTACTTCTGGGACACCGAGATCTACGTGCTGCCGGTCCTGACGTACACGCAGCCCCACGTCGCCAGGCGGCTTCTGCACTTCCGCTACGAGATGCTCGAGGCGGCGCGCCGGCGCGCGCGCCAGCTCGGTCATCGCGGGGCCCTGTTTCCCTGGCGCACGATCTCCGGCGAGGAGGCCTCGGCCTACTACGCCGCGGGCACCGCGCAGTACCACATCAACGCCGCCATCTCCTACGCCGTCCGCCAGTTCGTGCGCGTCACCGGCGACGAGGAGTTCATCGCGCGCGAAGGCGTCGAGATCCTCGTCGAGACGGCGCGCCTGTGGGCGGATCTGGGCTTCTTCTCCGAGCGCCGCGACGGGCAGTTCTGCATCCAGGGCGTGACGGGCCCCGACGAGTACTCCGCCGTCGTCGACAACAACGCCTACACGAACCTCATGGCGCGGGAGAACCTCATGGCGGCCGCAGAGGGGCTGGAGATGCTGCGCGAGACCGATCCCGACGCGTACGACCGGCTCGTCACACGGCTGCGGATCGAACCGCACGAGTCCGCTGCCTGGTGCCGCGCCGCCGACCGGATGTTCATCCCGCACGACGACCGCGACGGCGTGTTGCTGCAGGACGAGCACTTCCTCAACCGCAAGCCGTGGGACTTCGAGAACACCCCGCTGCACCACTATCCGCTGCTGCTGCACTACCACCCGCTGAACATCTACCGCCATCAGGTCATCAAGCAGACCGACGTCGTGCTCGCGACGTTCCTCGCCGGCGACCGCTTCACGATCGACCAGAAGCGCCGCGTCTTTGAGTACTACGACCCGCTGACGACCGGCGACTCCTCGCTGTCCTCCTGTGTCCAGAGCGTCATGGCGGCCGAGGTGGGCGACCTGCAGGCCGCATATGACTACTTCCTGCTCAGCGTCGCCGTCGACCTCGCGAACCTCGCGGGCAACGTCTCCGACGGCATCCACGTCGCCTCCTGCGGCGGGGTCTGGATGGCGCTCGTCAACGGCTTCGCGGGGCTGCGCGACATCGACGGATGCGACCTGCGCTTCACCCCGCGGCTGCCGACCGACTGGAAGCGCATGCGCTTCCGGCTGATCTTCCGCGGCAGCCGGCTGGAGGTCGAGATGACCCAGGACGCGACGACGTTCACCCTGCTCGACGGATCGCCGCTGAGGCTGGCCACCGACGGCGACAGCTTCACCGTCCGCGCCGGTGAGCCCGTCGTCGTGCCGGTCGTCGTGCAGCTCGCGGCCGGCTAGCCCGGCGCGGGCGCGCGCGCCGTTCGTGCCG
>JAHWJM010000182.1 GCA_019348435.1 Actinomycetota bacterium | reverse complement strand
TGATGCCGATCCGGCAGTCCAGCTTTGCGCCCAACGCCTGCTCGAACCGCGGCGCCAGCCTCTCGATGACGCCGATCAGATCCAGCGCCGCCAGGCACGCGCGCTCGGCGTGATCCGGCTGGCTCAACGGCGCGTTCCAGAAGCACATCACCGCGTCACCGATGAACTTGTCGAACGTCGCGCGGTGCGCGGCCAGGACCTTGGTCACCTCTTCGAAGTACTCGTTGAGCAGCGCGACCAGCGCTTCCGGGGAGAGCCTCTCGGAGAAGCTGCTGAAGCCGACCAGATCGCAGAACAGCACGGAGATGACGCGGCGCTCGCCGCCCGGCTGCCGGCCACGCCGCCGCCGAATGCGCGCACGGCGCTGGAGCGCGCCGCCCGCGCGCAGTCCGCCGCCGCCGTCGCCCTCGCCGACGCGCTGGCCGAGACCGACATCGAGTTGGCCCGGCTGCGCCGCGGGCGGACGGGCATCAAGGGCTACGCGGCGGGCCTCGGATCGAGCCGGACGCTCGACCGCGCCGGCTGAGCGACTCAAGTTCGGCGTCGCCCCGGCCGACAACTGGGGTGGGCCAGGGAGGCCTGGTGAAGCGTCCAGGGAGGACGAGGACATCGACACCGAGGACTGGCCTTGAGACTCTTCGACACCACTGCGGTCGCGCTCGAGCGCGCCATGAGCGGCGCCGGGCTGCGGCAGGCGACGCTCGCCGAGAACCTGGCGAACGCCAACACTCCCGGCTACCTGCGCCGCGACGTCGACTTCCACGCCGAGCTGCGTGACGCGCTGGACCGCGGCGGCGACGTCGGCGACACGGGCTTCGCGGTGCGCGCGCAGGCCGGTGGCGCGATGCGGGCCGACGGCAACGGCGTCGACATCGACGTCGAGTCGGCACAGCTCGCCCAGAACGCGCTCGACTACGAGGCGATGGTCAGCGTCGCCGGAGCGCGCACCGACATCATGCGAATCGCGATGGGGATCCGCTGATGGGCCTCTTCGACGCGCTCAACGTGTCTGCCAGCGGGCTCAGCGCCGAGCGGCTGCGGATGGACGTCACAGCCGAGAACCTGGCCAACGCCCAGACCACGCGCGGCCCCGACGGCGGGCCGTACCGGCGCAAGTCCGTGGTTCTGCAGCAGGCCTCCGGCGGCTTCGGCGCGGCGCTGGCCTCGGCCTCGGGAGCAACCGGGCGCGCCGGCGGCGCGGGCGGCGTCGAGGTTGCGGCGATCGTCGCGGACACCGCGCCCGACCGACTCGTCCACGACCCCGGTCACCCCGACGCCGACGCCCGCGGCTACGTGCGGATGCCCAACGTCAACCCGGTCACCGAGATGGTCGACCTGATCTCCTCCTCGCGGGCGTACGAGGCGAACGTCACGGCGATGCAGGCGGCGAAGTCGATGTTCTCCAAGACGCTGGAGCTGTTGCGCTGATGCCGGTCGATCCGACCATGCTCGTCGGCGGCCCGGAGTGGGCCGTGGGCGGCGTGCCCGCCGGCGTCGGCGAGGCCGCACAGCCTCCCTCCAGCGACTTCGGCTCGATGCTCGGGCAGCAGATCGGCAAGCTCAGCGAGCTGCAGACCGAGGCGGCCGACGCCGGCCGCGCCCTGGCAACGGGCACCGCGACGGACGCCAACGCCGCCGTCATGGCGGTCGAGCGCGCCCGCCTGTCGATGCAGCTCGCGGCGCAGATCCGGACCAAGTCCGTCGAGTCCCTGCAGGACATCCTCCGGACCCAGATCTAGCCATGCTCACCCTCCGCAACCTGCTCGCCAACATGAACCCGCGCGGTCGCGCTGTACTCGTCGGCGCGGTGCTCGGCACGTTGCTCGTCGCCTTCCTGCTGTTCCGCGTCGCGGCAAAGCCCGCCTACGCGCCGCTGCTGTCGGGCCTGGACCCGGCCGACACCGGCAAGCTGACCGCCGCCCTCGACGAGCAGGGCATCGGCTACGAGCTGCGCAACAACGGCACCGCGATCGCAGTGACGAAGGCGGAGTCCGCCCGGGCACGCATCGCCGTCGCCGAGCAGGGCCTGCCCGACCGCGGCAAGCCCGGCTTCGAGCTGTTCGACAAGCAGAAGCTCGGCACCAGCGACTTCCAGCAGAAGGTGGCCTACGAGCGCGCCCTCGAGGGCGAGATCGGGCGCACGATCGAGCAGGTCGACGGCGTCTCCGGCGCCGCCGTGGAGCTCGTGCTGCCCGAGGACGAGCTGTTCAGCGACGAGCAGAGCGCGGCCAAGGCGGCGGTCCTGCTGTCCGGCGACGGCGGCTCGCTGCAGCCCGGCGCGGTGCGCGGCATGGCGCAGCTCGTCTCCTCGAGCGTCAAGGGCCTGAAGCTCTCCAACGTGACGATCACCGACGGGACCGGCCGGCTGCTGTGGCCCAGCGGCGGCGACGGCGAGGGCGGCACGGGCGAGGGGGCGACCGCCAAGCAGGCCGTCCAGGCGCGCTACGAGCGCGAGCTCGGCGGCAGCCTGAACGCGATGCTGGCCGAGACGCTGGGGCCGGGCAAGGCCGTCGTCCGCGTCAACGCCGATCTCAACACCGACCGCGCCACAGAGGACCGCCTGCAGTACGACAAGGAGCGGGTGCCGCTGAGCGAGCAGGACGAGAACGAGCGCCTGCGCGGCGCCGGCGGCGCGGCGGGCGCCAGCGGCGCCGGCGCGAACATCCCCAGCTACGCGCAGGGAGCCGCCGGCGGCGCGAACAGCGACTACAAGCGCCGCTCGCGCAAGACCGACTACGCGGTCGGCAAGACCGTCACGCGCACGAAGATCGCGCCCGGGAAGGTCAACCGGCTGCAGGTCGCACTGATGGTCGACGAGAGCGTGCCCGCGGCGCAGCTCGCCGGGCTGCGCTCGGCGGTCGCGGCGGCCGCCGGAGTCGACCGTGCGCGCGGCGACGTGGTGACGCTGACGGCGGTGCCCTTCGCCGCCAAGCCGGGTGAGCGCGCGCCGGAGGCCTCGCCGGTCGAGGGCTTCCTGCCGCTGGCCAAGTGGGTCGCGCTCGGGCTCGCCGTGCTCGCCTTCCTGTTCTTCGTCGTCCGCCACCTGCGCCGCCAGGAGCAGGCGACGCTGGCCGACCCCGACTGGTTGCGCGAGCTCACCCAGCCCGTGCCGGTCGCCGAGCTGGGCTTCGCGGCGCCGCCCGTGCCGGTGCCGGCGCCTCAGCCGACGGCTGACGACACGCGGCTGGCGCGGGTGCGGCAGACCGCCGAGCACGACCCCGACCGGATCGCCCAGCAGGTCCGCGCCTGGATGCAGGAGGACTGACGTGGCCGACCTGGAGACCATCGCGCGCGAGACGGCGACCCTGGCGCTCGAGCCGCCTCGTCCCGCCGGTCCCGTGCTGCGCGGCCGGCAGAAGGCTGCGGCACTGCTGATCAGCCTCGGTCAGGAGGCGGCGGCCGGCGTCATGAAGCACCTGCACGACGAGGAGATCGAGAAGCTCTCGATGGAGATGGCGCGTACCGGGCAGGTCTCGCACGCCGCCATGGTCTCCGTCTACCGCGAGATCGACGAGACGCTGCTGGCCAGCCGTGCGTTCGCCGAGGGCGGCTTCGGCTTCGCGCGCGACGTCCTCGAGCGGTCGCTCGGCTCCGACCGCGCGGCGGAGATCATGGGCCGGCTGTCGGCGGTCATCGAGCAGCGCCCGTTCGAGTTCCTGCGCCGCACGCCGCCCGAGCAGATCGCGGCCTTCCTGCGCAACGAGGCGCCCCAGACCGTGGCGCTGACGATCGCGCACCTGCACACGACGCTCGGCGCGCAGGTCCTCGCACTGCTGACGCCGGAGGAGCAGTCCGGCGTCGCGATACGCATCGCGCGCATGAGCGAGACGCGGCCGGAGGTGATCAAGGAGGTCGAGAGCGTCATGCGCCAGAAGCTGTCGACCGTGATCTCGCAGGAGTACGCGGCGAGCGGCGGCACGCAGGCGCTGGTCGACATCCTCAACCACGCCGACCGGCCGACCGAGCGCAACGTGCTCGAGACGCTCGCCGAGGCCGACGCCGACCTCGCCGAGGAGATCCGCAAGCTGCTGTTCGTCTTCGAGGACATCGTCAAGCTCGACGATCGCAGCATCCAGCTCGTGCTCAAGGAGGTCGACGGCAAGGATCTCGGCCTCGCGCTGCGCGGGGTCGGCGACGAGGTCAAGGACAGGGTCGTCAGCAACATGTCCCAGCGCGGCGCGGAGATGCTGCTCGAGGAGATGGAGTTCACGCCGCCGCAGCCGCGTCGCGTCGTCGAGGAGTCCCAGGGCCGCGTCGTCGCGGTGCTGCGGCGCCTCGAGGAGGCCGGCGCGATCACGATCGGGCGGGGATCGGCAGAGGATGAGCTGGTCAGCTAGCGCAGCCGAGGGCGAGCCGTTCGCCTTCGAGCAGCTCGACGGGGCGCCCGCCCACGCCGTGACGCCGGAGCCCGCTCCGCTGCCCGACCGCGAGGCTCTGCTGGCCGAGGCGCACGCCGAGGCGGACGCGATCCGAGAGCGCGCCCGCGCCGCGGGCGTCGAGGACGCACGGTTGGCGGGCCTCGAGCAGGCGAGGGCCGAGCTGGAGCCGGCGGCACAGGCACTCGCCGGCGCCCTGGCCGAGCTCGGACCGCTGCGCGACGGCGTCGTCGAACGCGTCGAGGCCCAGGCGGTGGAGCTGGCGCTGATGCTGGCCGAGAAGATCGTCGTCGGAGCGCTCGAGGTCCAGCCCGAGAGGGTCGTGGACGCGGTGCGCGGTGCGCTGCGGCTGCTCGCCGAGCGCGACCGCGTCACGCTGCTCGTCAATCCGCAGGACGTGGCGCTCGTGCGCGAGGCGATCGACGCGGGCGCCGGCGAGCTCGCCGAGAGCTCCGGCCTGGCGCTGCTCCCCGAGCGCCGCGTCTCGCGCGGCAGCGTGATCCTGCGGACGATCGAGGGCGAGGTCGACGCGTGCGTGCAGGCCAAGCTCGAACGTGCCCGCGAGGTCGTCGCGCGGGAGCTCGGGCGATGAGCTCGACGACGGCGCGGGTCGCCGCCGCCCTCGAGGGAGCCGACCTGCACCGCCGCGCGGGACGCGTGCGCGACCTGATCGGGCTGATCCTCGAGGCGACCGGCCTGGAGGCCGAGGTCGGCGAGCTGTGTCACGTGCACGCGGGCCGCAACCGCGCCCCGCTGCCGGCCGAGGTCGTCGGCTTCCGGCGCGGCAACACGCTGCTGATGCCGCTCGGCGAGATGCACGGCATCGGCCCGGGCAAGGCGGTGACCGCCAGCGGCCAGCCGTTCCGCGTGCAGGTCGGCGACATGCTGCTGGGGCGCGTCCTCGACGGATTGGGCCAGCCGCTCGACGGCGGCCCGCCGGCGGACGACGGACCGGCCCTGTCGACGCTGGCGGCGCCGCCGCACGCGATGGAGCGCCCGCCGATCCGCGATCGCGTCGGGCTCGGGGTGCGCGCGCTGGACACGCTCGTGCCCTGCGGCCGCGGGCAGCGGCTGGGCATCTTCGCCGGCTCCGGCGTCGGCAAGTCCTCGCTGCTGGGGATGATCGCCCGTGCCACCACGGCCGACGTCAACGTCATCTGCCTGGTCGGAGAGCGTGGCCGCGAGGTGCGCGAGTTCATCGAGCGCGACCTCGGCGAGGAGGGCCTCGCGCGCAGCGTCGTCGTCGTCGCCACGTCCGACCAGCCGGCGCTGGTGCGCATCAAGGCCGCGCTGACGGCCACGACGATCGCCGAGCACTTCCGCGACCGGGGAGCCGACGTGATGCTGATGATGGACTCCGTCACCCGCTTCGCGATGGCCCA
>JAHWJM010000181.1 GCA_019348435.1 Actinomycetota bacterium | reverse complement strand
GCCGGCGCCGCCGGAGATCCGTTCGACGTCGCCACCGGCTGGCGCATCGGCGAGCCGGCCTGGGCGCGCTGGCGGATGCGTGCCGGCAACCGCACTGCCATCGTCCGCGCCCGGGGGTGGCGCGAAGCCGCCGAGATCCGGATCGATGACGGGCCCGTGCTGGCTGCATCGATCGACTGGAACGGCGTGTCGGAGGCGATCGTCGTGGTCGACGGCGTCCTGCACCACGTCGTGACACGGCTGGACGGCAACACCGCCTGGATCGCCGCGCCCGATCTCGGCACGTGGGCGGTCGACGAGGAGGACGAGCTCACCGCAGCCCGGCACGAGGAGGACGCCGGCGGCCAAGGCTCCGAGAAGCCCTCCCGCTACGGCGATGATCTTCTTCATGGGGTACTCCTGTGAGTGGGGACGGAAGGAGGCCAGGCCGTTCACCACGCCGATGAAGCGCGTCGAGCTCGTCGAGCACGCCGGAGACGGCGAGCGCGCTCAGCTCGCCGAGGGAATGGCCCGCGAAGGCGATCGGCGCCCGGACGCTGCCGGACACGCGCGCCCAGCCCGCGAGCGATGCGCAGAAGATCGCGGGCTGCGCGAACCGCGTCGACTCGTCGATGCGTTCGAAGGGGTCGTCGCCGACCAGGGCGAGGACCGCGTCGAGCAGGTCCGGGCGCGCGGCGGCCACAGCCTCGCGCATCCCCGGAACCTGGCTTCCCTGGCCCGGAAACAGGACAGCGGTGGGTGTTGTGTCGAGCACGCGTCCAGCGTGCACCGCCCGCGGACCGCCCACAACCCGTCCCCCCCACCGGTGGGAACCGGCACCCCCCGGGTGGGGGGTCATAGCAAAAGGCCGTAGGTTTGCCGCGACCCGTCGGCAGAGCTCTTATCGTCGATCGCTCCGGCGGGAGGCGTCAGCCGTTGTCGGTCATCGAGCTACGACAGCAACCCCATCCGCTGCGCGCGCTGCACCGCCTCGGCGCGGTTGCGCACGTCGAGCTTGCGATACAGCGCGCTCGTGTGCTCCTTGACCGTGTGCGGCGACAGGTGCAGCGCCAGCGCGATCTCGCGGTTCGTCGCGCCGTCGGCGATCCGCTCGAGCACCTCGCGCTCGCGGGCGGAGAGCGTGAGCGCGCCGCTGGAGGGCGGCGGCGCGGGCTCGAAGAGCGCCATCCCCAGCGCGACCATGCGCACCGCGCGCGCGACGTCGGCGGCGGGCCAGTCCTTGGGCACGAACCCGCTTGCGCCGCAGGCGCGCGCAGTCGCCGGCGAGATCCGCCCGGCGCCGGAGATGAGCAGCACGCGCAGCTCTGGGCGCTCGGTGAGCAGCCGCTCGCAGACCTCGGGGCCGGATTCCTCGCCGAGGAAGAGGTCGACGAGCGCGACGTCGGGCGCGTGCTCGCGCGTCAGCGCGAGCGCCTCCTCGCCGTTGGTCGCCGAGAGGCAGCTCTCGACCCAGTCGAGCTCGCCGAGCATGGTCCGAAACCCCCACTGCACGACCTCGTGGTCGTCGACGACGAGCACACACAGCTGTTCGCCGTCGCCGCCGCTCACGACGAGCCGTTGCTCTCCGGCAGCGGTACCACGAGCCGTACGACCCAGGTTCCGGGCTTGCGTTCGCCGAACTCGACGAGTCCGCCCGACTGCAGCGCCTCCAGGGCCGCGAGCCGCAGCCCTACGCCGGTCGAGGCGGTCCGCTCCAGGGGCACGCCGTCGTTCTCGACCTCGATGACGAGCGTGTCCTCGCGCGTGTGCGTGCGCACGACGATGCGCCGCGCGTCGGAGTGCTTGCGCGCGTTGCGAACGGCCTCGGTGAGGACGGACTGGGCAAGCGGCTCGAGCGGCGCGGGCACGTCGACGATCGGGCCTTCGACGATCAGGCCGAGGTCGCCGTGCTCGGCGCGCAGGCGGTCGAGCTCCTCGCCCAGCGTCGTGCCGGTCGGCGCCGATGAGCGGCCCAGCGGGCGCTGCAGCGCCGAGCGCAGCTCGCTCAAGGCCGAGCCGACCTCTTGGGCGCAGCGCGCGCGAGCCTCGGCTGTCAGCGGCTGCTCGGAAGACAGCACGAGCGACACGCCGAACAGCCGCTGCACGACGCCCTCGTGGATCCCGCGCGCGAAGTCGATGCGCTCCTCGAGCTCGCGCGCGCGCTCGCCGAGCGTCGTCGCGATGCGCGAAGTCGAGGCCAGCGCGAGCGTCTTGCCGAGGATCCACAGCAGGTCGCGGTGGCGCTCGTCGAGCGCTGCGGCGCCGGCCGCGGGCTCGGCGATGATCACGCCCAGCCAGCGGCCGGCGGCGACGATCGGCACGTAGACGATCGGATGCTCGCCGACGAGCTCGGCGAAGTCGTCGGAGATCTGGTGGCCGCGGTCGCCGAGGACCTCGATGACGCGATCCTCGGTCAGCGCCTGGCGGGCCACGGGCGCCGACTCGACGGTGATCTCGCCCGAGGTCAGGCGGTCGAGGGCGATCCCGTGCGCACCGGCGGCATGCACGCGCCGGCGCGCGTCGTCGTACCGGAAGATGACGGCCCGGCGCATCTGCGCCAGACGGCAGACCGCCTCCGCCAGGCGCGAGTAGAACTCCTCGGACCCGTGGTCGCCGTCGACCTGCGCGAGGACGTCGTTGAGCAGCTCGAGCGCGGCGATCGAGTACGCGGGCTGCGGAGCGGATTGCACCCGCTCATCGTGGCACGCGCGGCGCAATGGAGCGGTCAAGCCGTACGCCTGACGCCAGGACGCGTCGTCGAGATCGGCGTGCTGCCTCGCCGAGGATGGCGCGAAGATGTTCGCCACGAACAGGTACACCTCGCGCTGCGCCGGCCGACGGACGCCGGCAGGGCGCGCGCGACGCCTCCTGCAGCACGCGCCCTACGCTGCACCCGTGACCCGCGCCCGCGCCCGCCAGCTCGCCGAGCGCACGATCGTCGCGACGCGCCGGGCGGCGATCGAGTTCGTCGAGGATCGCGGCCACCGCTCGGCCGCGCAGATGAGCTTCTTCGCGATCCTCTCGTTCATCCCGCTCGTGCTGCTGCTGGCAGCCGCGTTCGGCCTGATCTTCGACGACGGCGCCGTCCGCGGGCGGATCATCGAGACGGTTTTCGACAACGTGCCGCTCGCCAGCGGCGACGACCGGCCACAACTCGAGCGCGCGGTCGGCGACGCGCTCGACCAGGCCGGCAACCTCGGCATCTTCACCACGCTGCTGCTGCTCGCCGCCGCCAGCGGCGTCATGGGCGCGCTGCGCCATTCGATCAACGAGGCCTGGGACATCGACGGGCGCCCGCCGCTGCTGCAGCGCAAGGCGCTCGACGTCGCGCTCGTGCTCGGCGGCACGTCGATCCTCGCGCTGAGCGTGTCGCTCACGGCCGCGCACCGCCTCGAGGCGATCGTCGACGACGAGGGCGGCGGCGGCTGGCTGCTCGCGTTGCTGCTGGACTTCCTGGGCGACGTGCTGCCGATGCTCTTCGTGGCCGCCGGCCTGCTGTTTCTCTATCGCGTCCTGCCGATGAACAAGGAGCCGCTGCGCAACATCTGGCCGGGCGCGGTCGTCGGCGCGATCGGGCTGGCGATCGTCAAGCTCGGCCTCGAGCTGTACTTCGAGCAGCTCTCCGACTTCGGCGCGCTCTACGGCTCGCTGGGCGCCGCCATGGCGCTGCTGATCTTCGTCTACGCCGCGGCCAACGTCGTGGTCTTCGGCGCCGAGTTCGCGGCCGAATGGGCGCGTGCCCGCGACACTCGGTCCACCCCCGCGGGCTGATCGTTGTACGGCCGGGCCATAGACATCCGTGGATCTTTGTCCGATGGGACAAAGACCCCGCACAGCCCGGGCGGCGAGCCTCCAGCAGATGAAGCTCGTGATCGGGATCGTCCGTCCGGACAAGGCAAACGACGTACTGGAGGCGCTCTATCGCGCTGAGGTGCGCGGCTTCTCGCTCAGCCGCGTGCAGGGCCACGGCGGCGAGCTCGACCGCGTGGAGACCTACCGCGGCACGCGCGTGAAGATGGGGCTGTCGGAGAAGATGCGCTTCGAGATCGCCGTCTCCGACGAATTCGTGCAGCCGACGATCGACGCGCTCTGCGACGGCGGCCAGACCGGTGAGGTGGGCGACGGGAAGATCTTCGTGGTGCCGCTCGAGCGCGTCGTGCGGATCCGCTCCGGCGAGACCGACGACCGCGCCGTCACGCCGCTGCGCACATGAGCTCCCTGGTCGCCGCCGCCATCCCGGAGCTCGACTCGGGCGACACCGCCTGGATGCTCGCGGCGACGGCGCTCGTCATGTTCATGACGATCGGGCTGGGCCTGTTCTACGCCGGCCTCGTGCGAGCCAAGAACGCCTTGAACACGTTCATGATGTGCGTCGCCGCGCTCGCCGTCGCGACGATCACGTGGGCGCTCGTCGGCTACTCGCTGGCCTTCGACGGCGACGGCGCGATCGTCGGCGGCCTCGGACACGCCTTCATGTCGGGGGTCGGTTTCGAGCCGCGCGACGGCACGACGATCCCGCACCTCGTGTTCTTCGCCTTTCAGGGGACCTTCTGCATCATCACGACGGCGCTCATCTCGGGCGCCGTCGTGGAGCGCATGCGCTTCGTCCCCTTTCTCATCTTCGCCGCGCTGTGGTCGATCCTCGTCTACGCGGTCCTCGCGCACTGGGCGTTCGGCGGCGGCTGGCTCGCGGCCCAGGGGACACTCGACTTCGCGGGCGGCGTGCCGGTCGAGATGGGCTCGGGCTTCGGTGCGCTCGCCGCGGCGCTCGTCGTCGGGGCGCGCAAGGACTACGGCCGCCAGGCGCTGCTGCCGCACAACGCCATCTACTGCCTGCTCGGCGCCGGGATCCTCTGGTTCGGCTGGTTCGGCTTCAACGGCGGAAGCGGCCTCACCACCGGCAACTCGAGCGTCCTCGCGTTCGTCAACACGCTGCTGACGCCCGCCTGCACGCTGCTGACGTGGTTCGTCCTGGACCTCGTCCGCAACCGCCAGATCACCGCGATCGGCGCGGCGACGGCGATCATCGTCGGCTGCGTGGGCATCACGCCGGCAGGCGGGTTCGTCAGCCCGATCTGGGCGATGGTGCTCGGCGTGGTCGTGACGCTGCCGTGCTACGCGGTCGTCGCCTGGCGGCCGAGGACCCGCGTCGACGAGACGCTCGACGTGCTCGCCGCGCACGGCATCGCCGGCTTCACGGGCATCCTCTTCCTCGGCCTCGTCGCCCAGCAGAGCTGGAACGGCGCTGCCGACGGCCTGCTCTACGGCGACGCGGGGCAATTCGTCTCGCAGGCGGTCGCGGCGGCGGCCACCCCGGCGTACGCGTTCGGCATGACGTATGTGCTGCTGCGCGTGCTCGGCGCCGTCATGCCGCTGCGCGGCAACGACCGCGACGAGGCGGTCGGGATGGACATCATCCATCACGGCGAGGAGGCCTACATCACCGGCGAGGGCGCGATCCTCATCACCGCCGAGGCCGGCGAGGCGGAGGAGCTGCCGGTCGCCCAGCCCGTGTGATGGCCGGCTCCTGGCCGCGCCTTTGACCCGGTGGGGTACGGTGACGTGACGGCCGGTCAGCGGTCCACTGCACCCCTTTCGTCCTGATCTTGAGGTGAGCGCATGAAGATGGTGATTGCCTACATCCGCCATGAGGCGTTCGAGCCGATCCGCGCCGACCTGCTCGAGAAGGGCTTTCCGTCGCTGTCGGTCAGCGAGGTCAAGGGATCGGGGCGCCAGAAGGGCATCACCGAGCGCTACCGCGGCGCCGAGCTGACGAACTACCTGCGGCCG
>JAHWJM010000180.1 GCA_019348435.1 Actinomycetota bacterium | reverse complement strand
TGTGCGAGCCCGGCACGACGCGGATGCATCCGGCCTCTAGCGGCGTGTCGCGCAGGTGGATCACGCACGCGGTCATCGAGTGCCGCTCGTGCGGGAAGTACGGGTAGTCCTGGTGCATCGGGAAGCCGGCGCCCTTCTCCGGCGGCTTCTGCATGAGCTTGGTGTGATGGAGCTGGACGTTGGGCCCGATGAGGTCCGCCATCGCCGCGGTGAAGCGGTCGTGGACGAGCACGCGCGCCCACGTCGAGGAGTACGCCTGCACGTCGTGCGTGTGCACCAGCGGCGCCTGCTCGCCCAGTTGTTTCTTCCAGTCACCCGCCCACAGCACCTCGACCGGCGCCCGCTTGCGCAGCCGCCGCTCGACGACGCGGTTGACGAGCCCCGCGGTGAAGGCCGCGACGAACAGCAGCGCGACGAGCATCGTGCCCGAGATGAAGAGCTTGTACCAGCCGGGGCCCGTCGCCACCTTCGGATTCGGATCGACGGTGACGAGCGTCTTCGCCGAGCCGTAGGTGGCGTCGATGAAGCTCTCGTTGAGCGTGAACACGGCGGTGACGGTCTCGAGCGCGAAGATCGCGACGAGGCCGATCGCGCCGAACAGCAGCATTCCGGCGCTCTTGTCGTAGGGCGTGAACAGCGCCCGCGCGAGCCCCTCCAGACGTCGTGGCCTGAAGGCGGGGATCGGCTCGCTGGACACGCCGTCGTCGGTCTCGACCAGCCCGCACGGCCGATCCTCACCGGTCGTCACGGCCGTGAAGCGCTCGTCGACGCACGGTCCGGCCAGCGAGGGGGCGACGATGTCCGCGAGCGACGTGACGGTCGTGTTCGGCACGAGGCGGCTCACGTGCTCGGCCATCGTGGGCTCGAAGATCGTCAGCAGCAGCGGCACGTCCTCGGACACCGTGCGCACCATGAGCGCGATCCGGAGCACCATCGCGTCCGTCGACGCGACCACCGCCGCGTAGTCGATCGACTCGCTGTCGAACGCCTCGCGCACGTCGTCCTCGTCGGGCTCGTACAGCCGGATGAGGCGTGCGTCGGCCGCCTCGAGGGCCCGCGCGGTCTCGTCGCTCAGGTCGCCGCTGCCGATCAGGACGACGACCGGCTGCTGGGCCGTGTCGAGTTCCTCTTTGGGCTCGTCGGCACACATACGGGCGCTCCGCCAACCGTTCGCACTGCACAACCGGACCTTGCGGAGTTCCGCTGCCGCCGCCCGATTCCTGCCCGGAGCGCGTGTACTAGCGTCCGCCGCTGTGTCCGCGACCGGCGAAGAACTCGGCAGGCGCCTGCGCGAGGGCGAGCTCACCGCCGCCCCGGCAGTGCTCAACCTCGTCGAGAGCCGCGCGCCCGCGCATCGCGACGAGACTGCCGCGCTGCTGCACGCGGTCTCCCCCGCGGCGCTCGGCGGCGAGGCGCCGGCGCACGTCGTCGGGGTGACGGGCCCGCCGGGCGCCGGCAAATCCTCGCTGCTGTCGCACCTCGTGGCCGCTTGGCGCGCGCGCGGGCGCAGCGTCGCGGTGCTCGCGGTGGACCCCTCGTCCAAGCGCTCGGGCGGCGCGCTGCTCGCCGACCGCGCGCGGATCGTCGTCGACCCCCGTGACGACAACGTCTTCATCCGTTCGATGGCGGCGGGTGGACGGCTCGGCGGCCTGGCGCCCGCGACACGGGCCGCGGCTCACGCGCTGGCGGCGGCGTTCGACGTCGTCGTCATCGAGACCGTGGGTGTTGGCCAGTCGGAGACCGAGGTCGCCGAGGTAGCCGATAGCGTCGCCGTCGTGGTGCAACCCGGAGGCGGCGACGTGCTGCAGTTCCTGAAGTCGGGGATCATGGAGATCCCCGACGTGCTCGTCGTCACGAAAGCCGACCTCGGGCCGGTCGCGCTGCGCGCGCGGCGCGACCTCAGCGCGGCGCTGCGGTCACTGGGGGTAAAGGAGACGAAGGTCGTCGCCGTGAGCTCGCTCGCGCCGCCCTCCGGCGTCCAGGAGCTCGTCGACGCGCTCGACGAGCACCGCGGAGGGCTCGACATCCCGGCGCGGCGACTCGCCGCGCGGCGCGCCAGCGCGCTGGCGGACTTCGTCGCCGAGCACGGCGATCGCGGCCTGCGCGCGATCGGCGGCCGGCGCGCGGCGCTCAAGCTGCTCGACGCGCAGGACGCAGCACTCGACGTGCCGGCGCTTCAGCGCGCGCTCGAGGCGCAGGCGACGGCATGAGCGGTCGTCGCCGCGCCGTGCTCGTGGACCTTGCGCTCATGATCGGCGCGTTTGTGGTCGCGACGCTCGTCGCGGAGGTGGCGGGGGCGCCCAACCTTGGCACGGCCCTCTCCTTCGGCCAGATCGCGTTCGCGCTGGCGGCCTTCTACGTCGTGTTCAGGCGCTGAGCAAGCGCTACGGAGTCTGCAGCGTGGCGCCCGGCTCCGACAGCGAGGCCACGCGCCAGTCGCCGTCCTCCTTGACGAGCCGCACGAGGTCCGTCGAGGGCACCTCGCCGCCGGCCGTCGAGCGCACGCGCGCCAGCGCCTGGTCGTCGTTGACCTCGACGCCGAGCACCTCGAGGCGCGGGTTCTGGCGATCCTCGAGCCCGGTGCGCAGCGCGACCTCACACGGCAGGCCCGCCGCCCGGACGCGCTCGACGAGGTCCTCGGCGTACAGGTCGTCGCAGATCGTCTGGTAGTCCTTGTCGCGGGTCGCCTCGGCGTACCGGTCGAGCGTCTCGCTGACCTGCTCGCTGTCGTCCGGGCCGGGCCTGAGGACGAGCACCGCGGCCACGACGACGACGGCGATGGCAGCGAAGGCGCCGATCCGCGCCTTGCCGCGCAGCTCGCCGAGCTTGGCGAACGGCTTGGCCAGGAAGCGCAGCGATCGCAGCAGCCGCAACAGGAGCCTGCCGATGAAGCGAAAGGGCTTGCCGGCGACGTGGACGACCTTCTTCATTGGCGCGGCAGCCTAGTACAGACCCCTGGACCGTGATCCTTCTCAGCGATGCTCCTCAGGCCGGCGTCGGCGTTCCCGGCGCCCACAGGCGGGCTACTACCATGGCCGCGCATGGAAGCAAACGAAGCCCGGTCGTGGCTGCGCTGCTATCGCTGCTGGTCGACAGACCTCGAGGTACAGGTTCACTACGAGGGAATCCACAAGATCGATCCCGACAGCGGCGAGCGCGCCGAGCCGGTGGACGAGCTGCAGGAGGCGGTGGTGCAGTGCCTCGAGTGCATGCACGACCAGCCGCACCTCGGCTTCCACAACGGTCGCGTGGAGCCGATCGAAGACCGCTGGGAGCGGATGATCGCCGGGACGCCGTGGGTCGCCTCGTGCACCGTCACGGTGGAGGCCAACGAGGTCGAGACGTGCTCGGGCCCGGACGCCGGCGATGCGCTCTCCTACGCCGCCTTCGGCGACTACGGCACGCGCGAGTTCTTCACGCACGTGCGCTTTCACAAGCATGACGACGACAAGATCGTCGTCCACCTGCTCGTCGAGCTCTACGCGCGCTCGCTCGACGAGGCCACGGCCGTGCTCGAAGACGCCGCCCGCGGGATGCTCGCCATCACCTCGCTCGCCGAGGAGTCGCGGCCGCCGGCGGCGACCGGCGAGGAACGCCCCTAGGGCGCCGGCGGGAGCGCTGCGCTACGGGTAGATGCCGCGCATGCGCGCGGCCTCGGCGACCCGCTCGATCGCCACCGACAGCGCCGCCATGCGCCAGTCGCAGTCCAAGCGCTCGGCGGCGTCGATGACCCGCCCGAACGCGGCGCGCAGCTGGCGGCGCAGGCGCTCCTGGACGTCGAGCTCGTCCCAGGTGTAGCGCTGGTGGTCCTGGACCCATTCGAAGTAGGAGACCGTGACGCCGCCGGCGTTCGCGAGCACGTCGGGGACGACGAGGATCCCGCGCTCGCGCAGGATCCTCTCCGCCTCGGGCGTCGTCGGGCCGTTGGCGGCCTCGACGATGAGCTCGCAACGCAGGCGGTTGGCGTTCTCGGCGGTGATCTGCTGCTCGCGCGCGGCCGGGATGACGATCTCGCATGGCACCTCGAGCACGTCCGCGGGACCGACCTGTCGCGCGTCTGGATAGCCCGCGAGCATGCCGTTGTCATCCATCCAGCGCGCGACCGCCGGGATGTCGAGTCCCTCCTCGTCGACGAGCCCAGCGGTCGCGTCGGAGACGGCGATGACGCGCGCACCGATCGCATACAGCTCGGCGGCGGCGACCGCGCCGACGTTGCCGAAGCCCTGGATCGCGACCCGCGCCTCGCGCAGGTCGAGGCCGATGCGCTCGCAGACCGCCTCCGTCACGTAGACGACCCCGAGGCCGGTCGCCTCACGACGGCCCGTCGTGCCGCCCAGGACGACGGGCTTGCCCGTCACGATCTCGAAGACGGAGTGGCCCATCATCTGCGAGTACGTGTCCATGAACCACGCCATCTCCCGCTCACCCGTGCCCATGTCGGGGGCCGGGATGTCGCGATCGGGCCCGATCACGGGGATCAGCTCGGCGGCGTAGCGGCGCGTGAGCCGCTCGACCTCGGGGAGGCTGAGCTCGCGCGGCGTGCAGCGCACTCCGCCCTTCGCGCCGCCGTAGGGCAGGCCGAGCAGCGCGCACTTCCACGTCATCCACATCGCCAGCGCCGCGCACTCCCCGAGCGAGACATCGGGGCCGTAGCGAAAGCCGCCCTTCGTGGGACCCATCGTCAGCGTGTGCTGCACGCGGTAGCCGGTCAGGTTGAGCACGACCCCGGAGTCCAGGCGCACCGGGAAGTTCACGACGAGCGAGCGGCGCGGCTGGCCCAGCCGCGTGACGAACTCCGGATCGAGCTCGAGCAACATGCCGGCGCGGTCGAACTGGTTGGCGGCGATCCGATAGAGCTCGGTGCCCCACTCGTCGCCGGGCGCGACCTGGTCGGCGGCCTCCTGCTGGATGTCGGTAGCCATGACCGGCAACGTACCCCCCGACGGGCGCGGATGCGCGTGCTGGGAGATTTCGCAGGCGGCTGCTCGCGCTCGTGCTGACACGAGCGCGAGCGCGCTGCGAGCGCCGTCAGCGGCCGGCGCGTGACTTCTTGCGCTTGCGGATGCGCAGCCAGCGCTTGAGCAGGGCGAGCATCAGGCGGCCTCCAGGCGCTCCTCGAACGCCTTCAGCTGGGACGAGATCTCGGCCGGCAGATCGTCGCCGAACTTCGCGAGGAACTCGTGCACCTGCGGCAGCTGCGCCTTGAACGCCTCCGGGTCGACGGCAACCACCTGCTCGAGATCCTCCGGCGAGATGTCCAGGCCCTCGATGTTCAGCTCGCCCGGCCCCGGCACGATCCCGACGGCGGTCTCGACGCCCTGCGCGGTGCCCGCGCAGCGCTCGAAGATCCACGCCAGGACGCGCGAGTTCTCGCCGAAGCCCGGCCACATGAAGCGCCCCGTCTCCGGATCCTTGCGAAACCAGTTGACGTAGAACAGCTTGGGCAGCACAGCGCCCTCGCGTGCGCCCATGTCGAGCCAGTTCTGGAAGTACTCGGCCATGTTGTAGCCGCAGAACGGCAGCATCGCGAACGGGTCGAAGCGCAGCTGGCCGATGCCGCCGGCCGCGGCCGCAGTCATCTCCGAGCTCATCGTCGCTCCCAGGAACACCCCGTGGTTCCAGTCGAAGGACTCGGTGACGAGCGGCACCACCGTGGCGCGGCGCCCACCGAAGATCATGGCGTCGACCGCCACGCCCTTGGGGTCCTCCCACTCCGGCGCGATGGCCGGGTCCTGCGACGCCGGCGTCGTGAAGCGACCATTGGGATGCGCGGCCG
>JAHWJM010000017.1 GCA_019348435.1 Actinomycetota bacterium | reverse complement strand
GATGTGGACCAGTTCGCCTGCGGCCCGGCGCTCGTAGCGGTTGGGTGGCTCGATCGGCGTCAGGCGCGAGCGCTTGCCAAGCCCCTCGCGCGACAGCACGGCCGAGACGGTCGACAGCGGCATCGATAACACCTCGGCGATCTCGGCCGCGGTCATGTGCAGGCGCCGCAGCGGGCAGATCGCGCGGACGCGGTCGACGGGCGTCTTGCGCGGTTGATGGCGAGCGACGACGCGTCGCCTGCCGATCGGACTGAGCGGAGCTCTAGCGTGCACCTGCATCCGGGCCTCCTGGACTGAGCGTGCTTCGCAGCTGCTCAGCCTCCAGCGAGGCGCGGATGTCCTCACTGACGAAGGCGACTAGGAACTACAGCTAGGCGTGCCGGTCGCCGACTGGACACGCGCAGCCAGAACGTCGAACTTGCGTTGCGCGGGTTTCCGACAATCTGGTCTGCGAGTAGTCTCCCGCTGGTGCAGATCGTCAAACCCGGAGCAGATCGGCGGGTCCCGCGCGGAGTCGTCGGCGGCGCCGAGGTCTCCCAGCTCACAACCGGCGCGACGAACATCTACATGGGGGTCTTCCGCGTCCCCGCGGGGACGCAGTCGCGGCCGCACTTCCATGCGGACTGTGAGTCTGCGGTCTACATGCTGGCGGGCCGGCTGAACGTGCGCTGGGGCGAGGAGCTCGAGCATGGCTTCACGCTCGAGCCCGGCGACATGGTCTACGTCCCGCCGCGCGAGACGCACCTGCTGGAGAACCCCTCGGAGACCGAGCCCGCGGAGTACGTCGTGGCGCGCGATAGCCCGCAGGAGGACTCGGTCGAAGTGCCCTGGGCGCGCTGAGCGCGGCCGCGACGGCGTTGCCTCAGCCGCCCTCGCGGCGGCGCGCGCGCTCCTGGCGCTCGCGGGCGCGTGCGACAGCACGCTCGTCGGCGGTCTGGGACGGTGCACGTCGGGGTCTCTGCGCGCGCTGGGGCCGCGGCGCCGGCTCGGGCCGCTGCGCCCGCTCGCGCCGCGGCGCCCGCTCGGGCCGCTGCGTCCGCTTCGGTCCTGGCGCCCGCTCGGCCGCCGGCGTGCCCGGCCCGGCCAGACCGACGCCGGCTCCCACCACGCCGGCGACCACAGCGAGGATGAGCCAGTCGACGACCGGCACGTACCGCTTGCGGGCCTGCGTTCCGTCCACCGTGGTGTACGTGCAGGTGCGCGTCAGCGGCGGCGCGAACGATGGCGACGAGGAGCTCTGGCTGCCCGCCGGCAGCCGGCCCAGATCCGGGCACGCGTTGCCGATCGGCTTGATGAGCCAGACGCCCAGCACCCCGAGCAGGAAGACGGCGACTGCCGCCCGCACCGCGCCCTGACTCATCGCAGTTCGGATCGACAGCCGCTGAAGGAGTCGCCGCCGGCGGAGGCGACAAACGCGGGGAGCGCGCCCGGCCCGAGCAGCGACGTCGCGGTCATGGCCGTGAGGCTATCCGGCGCGGCCGGCGCACTATCGGCGATGACGGCCGCGACGCTGCCGTTCCCCCGCACCGTCCACGGGGCGTTCATCGAGGCGTTGACGGACGCGGCGCAGCGCGGCGGGCTGGCTCCCGCCTCTCCGGGCACCCGGCCCTCCCGCACGGACGCAGCTTGCCTGAAGGACTGACACCTCGACGATCGATCAGGCTCAGCGACAAGATCGCGATCTGGACCGGCAACCAAGACGACGACCTCATCGCGCCGCATTCTGCCGGCGTGGAGTACTTCCACGGCGAGACGTAGGGCCCGATCGCGACAGGCGGATGCGAGCGCGGCGCTACGCGGGCGCGGTGCGCTTCTTGCCGCGCCGCTCGAGACGGCGCTGCTCGCGCGCGCGCTGCAGGACGCCCTTGCGCCCGAGCGTCTCGAGGCCCGAGTAGAGCACCCGGATCTCGGCGAAGATCTCCTCCGCCACGGCCATCTGCTGGTCGCGCGTCGGACCTTCCACACGCTCGAACCGGAGCGGATCGCCGTACTGCACGGTGACCTTCGGGAACTGAAGCTTCTTCCAGTTGCGTACCCTGGCGGAGCCAGCGATCGCGGCCGGGACCACGGGGGCGCCGGACTCGAGCGCAAGCCGCCCGATGCCGGGCTTCGGATCGCCGAGCTCACCGGTGCGCGAGCGGCCGCCCTCGGCGTACATCACGACGATCCCACCTCGAGCAAGGACCGCGTGGGCGGTCCTGAACGCCTCCTCGTCGCGCCGCCCGCGCAGAATCGGGAAGACCCCTCCATGCGAGTAGACGAACTGGAGCGGCGGCTGGAAGAGCTGCGACTTGGCCATGAATCGGACCTTGCGGCGGATGAACGCGCCGAGGAAGAAGTGGTCCATGAACGAGCCGTGGTTGGGCGCAAGGATCACGGGGCCGCTCTGCGGAACCTTCTCGCTGGAGATCGTGCGCGCGCGAAAGAACGTCAGCGCCCACAGGCCGGTGAGGACGCGAACGACCTCGTAGGCGAAGTCCGGCTCCTTCGTGCGCGCGCGCTCGTGAAACGCGTCGAAGCACTCCTTCGGACGCTCGTCCTTGCCGCCGCTGCCCATCGCCGCGAGCTGCTCGCTGCGCTTCATTCTCGCCATACGATCACCTTACCCTCGAGCCCATCCACCAGCACGTTCTACGGCGCGTCGCCACGGTGAGATCAGTGACTCGCGCTCGTCCTCGCTCATGCGCGGCTCGTAGCGTCCGCGCTCACCATCGCGCTTGGCGACATCGTCCTGCGTCCACGCGCCGACGGCCACACCCGCCAGCAGCGCCGCGCCGAGCGCCGTCGTCTCGGCCAGCTCGGCCACCGCGATCGGGACGCCGAGCATGTCCGCCTGAAACTGCATGAGCCAGCGGTTTGCGGTCGCGCCGCCGTCGGCGCGCAGCTCCTCGAGCTCGCGGCCCGAGGCCGCCTCCATCGCCTGCACCGCGTCGACCGTCTGAAACGCGATCGCCTCCAGCGTGGCGCGCGCGATGTGCGCGCGTGTGCTGCCGCGCGTGAGGCCGACGATGGTGCCGCGCGCGTACGGGTCCCAGTGCGGCGAGCCCAGGCCGGTCAGGGCCGGCACGAAGTAGACGCCGTCGTTTGAATCGAGCGAGCGGGCAAGCTCCTCGGTCTCCGCGGCGGCCTCGATGATCCCGAGCCCGTCGCGCAACCACTGCACGGCCGCGCCCGTGACGAAGATCGCCGCCTCCAGTGCGTAGATCGTGCGCTCGCCGATCCCCCAGGCGATGGTGGAGAGCAGACCGGCCGGCGCGGTCGGCACCTTCTCGCCGGAGTTCATGAGCACGAACGAGCCGGTCCCGTACGTGTTCTTGCCGAGGCCCGGATCGAGGCAGCCCTGGCCGTAGAGCGCGGCCTGCTGGTCGCCGGCGATCCCGCTCACCGGCACGCCGTCGTGGGCCGCGCCGAGCGCGCCGTCGCGCAGGGTCCCGAACTCGCCGATGCTCGGCAGCACCTCGGGCAGCGCGGCCTCGGGTACGTCGCCGAAGAGCGCGAGGAGCTCGTCGTCCCAGACGCCGCGATGGATGTCGTAGAGCATCGTCCGCGACGCGTTGGTGACGTCGGTGCGGTGCTCGCCGGTGAGCTTGAAGACAAGCCAGGCGTCGATCGTGCCGAACGCCGCTGCGCCGTTCTGCGCCTTCTCGTGCAGACCCTCGACGTTCGCCAGCAGCCACTCGATCTTCGTCGCGCTGAAGTACGGGTCGAGCACGAGGCCGCTGTGGCGGCGCACGAGGTGCTCGTGGCCGGCGCTGCGCAGCTCGTCGCAGCGCTCGGCGGTGCGGCGGTCCTGCCAGACGAGCGCGTGATGCAGCGGCTCGCCGGTCTTCGGATCCCAGACGCAGACCGTCTCACGCTGGTTCGTGATCCCGATCGCCTGCAGGTCGTGGTTGCTTGCGCCAGAGCCCGCGTCGTCGAGCGCCTCGAGCGCGACCGCGCGCGTCACGTCCCAGATCTCGGCGGCGTCGTGCTCGACCCACCCCGGACGCGGAAAGTGCTGCTGGAACTCGCGGTACGCGCGTCCGACCGGCTCGGCGGATTGGTCGAAGACGAGGCACGTCGTGCCGGTCGTGCCCTGGTCGATGGCGAGGATCACGAGCGGGACGCTACCGCCGCACGGAAGGCGCGTGTTGCGTGGTTCTGCCGAGGACTGGCCGAGAGCGGGAGGATGGACGGTCCCGGCCGTTGCCCTGGGCATCGCAGCGCTCCAGCGTGAGGCGATCGTCACGCCTTGCGCCTTGTCGCCGCCGGCGACGGGAGAGCCCGCCGGCGGTGATGCGTTCAAGGTACGGCGGGTCGCGCGAGCGACACATCGACGAGCGTACAAAGTCGCGGCGGCGCGGCTCGACCGGTCGTCCTGTTCGAGTCGCCTTGCCCGCGGGCGCCGACAGGCGGTTCGACCGCGTGTACGGCCGCCCCGACGCGATCTGGTCATCGGTTTGGTCCGATACACGCCTCCCGGATCGTGCATCTTGTATCGACCGCTCGACGCCGTCGAGTCGAGGCATCGGCTTCGACGTGGCACAACATCGTGAGGTACGCATCATGCCCTGTGGTCCGCTGTCTGCCGCGCTCTACGACCGCCTCACGCGGCGGCTGGAATCGGAGGTCCTCGCGCCGCGGCGCGCGCAGCTGCTCGGCGAGCTGTGCGGCGACGTGCTCGACGTCGGCGCGGGCACCGGAGCGAACCTCGCGCACCTGACGAGCGCGACGCGGGTGGTGGCCGCCGAGCCCTCGGCCGCGATGCGCCGGCGCCTGACGCGCAGGCTGCAGGAGGCGCGTGCGCCGGTGCGCGTCGACGATGCGCGTGCGGAGGCGCTGCCCTACCGCGACGACAGCTTCGACGCCGTCGTCTTCACCTGCGTGCTGTGCAGCGTCGACGATCCCAACCGCGCGCTCGAGGAGGCGCGCCGCGTGCTGCGCCCGGAGGGCGCGCTGGTCGTCCTCGAGCACGTCCGCGGAAGCGGCCGCCTCGCCGCCTGGCAGGACCGTGTCGCCCCGCTGTGGTCACGCCTCGCCGGCGGCTGCCATCCCAACCGCGACCTCGCCGCCGCCGTCGCGCGCGCCGGCTTCGCCCTTCAACGCAGCGAGTCCTTCGACCCGTTCCCGCGACTCGTCCCGACGCGGCCGATGCTGGCCGCCGTCGCGGTTGCCGCACCGGCCGCCGCAAGCTGATCGAAGGCTCACCCAGCGGATGGGCGTTCAACTCGCCTGATGGCCGGCCGCCAATCGGCACCTGCTGCGCCGGGCGCGCACGTCCGGTCGCAGCAGGTGCCGCAGTTCAGGCCGCTGCTTCGTGCTCGAGCGGGAGGTTCGCCGGCTGATGCTCGGGCGCGTTGTGGTGGGAGTACGCCTCCGAGCGCAGCAGCATGACGCCGAACATGCCGGCGAGCATGGCGACGTGCTCGATGATCAGCAACCCCGTCACGTTCTCTACGAGTGCGGCCTCGAAGAGCGCGATGACGGCGAAGGTGGGGATGATCATCGACGCGGCCATCTCCGTCGTTGGCCGCCAGGGATGTCCCATGCGGTGCATCCACGCGACCATGGGCGCCGTCATGGTGAAGGCCATCAGCAGCAGCATCGGCTCCGGGCTGAGCTCTGCCCAGCTGGTGCCGGCGGCCTCGAGGGCCCATCCGGCCGGTACGCCGAGCACGGCCATGCCAACGAACATCACGACGACCATCTCGACGTATGCCAAGTCAGGATGCTGGCGGGGATCGCGCGCCGGTGGATCGACTAGGCCGCGCTCTGAGCAGTTCAGCCCAGATCCTCGAGCGCCGCCTCGATCGCCGCGGCGGCCGGCGGGATCTGGTGGTTGGTGAGGTACTCCCACACCAGCGTCGTTCCGCCGGCGAGCGCCACGACGAGCGCGTGGGTGAGAAACAGCCCCCCCTCGCCGCGCGGTCGCTCGACCACGGCGCGGACGTCGCGCAGCGCGATCTCGCGCGCCGGTGCGGCGCCCGGACCGGCCCAGCGCTGGTCGACGATCCGGCGCGTCGTGACGGTGAGCTGCGCAGGCGGACCCCACTTCTCGCTCATCTCCGTCCAGCCGCACGTGAACAGCACCATCTCGGCCGGCTCGAGCAGCCCGAGCAGCTGCGCGACGTGCTCCTCGGCGGGCTCGCCTCCCTGCGTGTGCTCGGCGTAGAGCTCGCCGACCGTCTGCGCGCTCTCCATCGCGCCTCGGCCCCCCTAGCGGCGGCTCGCGTAGACGGCGAGGAAGTCCAGCAACTGACGGCCGCGGTGCACGAAGCCGCGCCACGTGCGGCCGGTGGCGCGGTGGGCGAGATCGAGCGCGATCTCCTCGATGCGAAAACCCGCGCGTGCCGCGTCGACGGTCATGCCGATCTCCATGCCAAAGCGCGGCGCGAACGGGACGACCGTCGCGAACGCGGGGCCGCTGAGCGCGCGCTGACCCGAGATCGGGGCCTGCAGGTCCAGTCCCGTCAGGTTGCGGATCGCCTTGTGCGCGAAGCCGATCGCGAAGCCGAACCCGCCGCCGACACGCGACGCGAAGACGGCGACGGCGACGTCGCAGCGCCCCTCGCGCACGGCGTCTGCGAGCGCCGGCAGCTGCGCGGCGCTGTCGGCGAGATCTCCGTCGACGAGCACGAAGACCGGCGGAGTGGGCTCGAGGGCACGGCTCAGGACGCGGCGGGCCGCGAGCGTCGCCGCGCCGCCCTTGCCGATCACGCGCTCGCTACGCACGACCTCGGCGCCGGCGCCTTCGGCGACGGCAGCGGTCCCGTCGGTCGACCCGTCGTCGGCGACGAGCACCCGCGCGCCCGGGAACGCGGCGTCCAGGGCGGCGAGCGTCTCGCCGAGCCGGTCAGCCTCGTCGTGCGCGGTGACGATCACGATCGTGTCGGCGTCCATACCGGCGGCTACTCTGCCACACGCGGACGCGCCCGGAACAAGGAGAGGCAATGGTTGAGGTTGAGGCCCACATCACGGGCATCGTCTGGAAGATCGAGTGCAAGGTCGGCGACCGGATCCAAGAGGGCGACACGGTCATCACGCTGGAGTCGATGAAGATGGAGATGCCCGTCGAGGCCGAAGATCCCGGCATCGTCAAGGAGATCCTCTGCGAGGAAGGCCAGCCCGTCGACGAGGGCGACACCCTCGTCATCCTCGAATAACCCCACGGCTTGACCTGACCCGGCAGAGCCGTCGTGCTAATTGCGCGGCGTGGCGCTACGTTTCCCGCCTATGCCGGGGTCTTTGATCGTCGACCGACCCGCCGACGGGATCCTGCGGCTGGCGATCTCCAACCCGGCGACGCGCAACGCGCTCGACCACGCGGTCCTCGGCGCGATCTCCGACGAGCTGGCGGGGCTCGGCGACGACGTGCGCTGCGTGATCGTCACCGGCGCGCACGAGATGTTCTCGTCGGGCTACGACATCTCCGAGATCCCGCTCGGTGAATTCCCCGTCCAGGCCGAGAAGCTCGTCGCGCATCCGTTCTGCCGCGGGCTCATGGCGCTCGACGCGCTCGACATCCCGACGCTCGCGGTGCTGCCCGGGTCGGCGATCGGCGGCGGGCTGGAGCTCGCGGTCGCCTGCGACCTGCGCCTGGCCAGCAGCCACATCAAGCTCGGGATGCCGCCGGCAAAGCTCGGGCTGATCTACTCCCACAACGGCCTGCGGCGGTTCATCGACACGGTCGGCGCTCCGCGGACGCGCGAGCTGTTCCTGCTCGGCCGCTACATCGACGCGCCCACCGCGGCGCGGTGGGGGCTCGTCAACTGGGTCGTCGACGAGGACGACCTCGAGGAGAGCGCGCTCGCCATCGCGTCGCAGCTCGTGGCGAACTCGCCGCTGTCGATGGCCGGCAACAAGCGCGTGCTGCGCGAGCTGCTGCAGGCCGAGGGGGCGCTCGATCCCGACGTGGAGCGAGAGCTGCTCGCGCTGCGCGCCTCGAGCTTTGACTCCGAGGACCTCATCGAGGGCATCTCGGCGTTCACGCAGAAGCGCAGCCCGAGCTGGAAGGGGCGTTGAGCCGGTCGTTCGGTGCGGCGTAGCCTTCGCCGCAGCCGTGAAGCTCGTCACCTGGAACGTCAACTCGCTCAAGGCCCGCCTGCCGCGCGTGCTCGAGTTCCTCGACGAGCACGCGCCCGACGTCCTCTGCATGCAGGAGACCAAGTGCGACGATGCGGCGTTTCCGGTCGACGAGCTCGCCGCCGCCGGCTACCACGCGGTGCACCACTCGGCCGGCCGCTGGGCGGGCGTCGCGATCGTCGCGCGCGAGGGACTCGCCCTGTCGGAGCCGGTGGCCGGACTGCCCGGCGAGCTGCGCGACGACGAGGCGCGCTGGATCGAGGCCACGGTGGACGGCGTGCGCGTCGTCAGCACGTACGTCCCCAACGGCCGCGCGGTCGGCTCGCCGACCTTCGAGGAGAAGCTCGCCTTCCTCGACGCGATCGCCGCGCGGGTGGGCGCGCTGCGCGCGGAGACCGACGCCGTCCCGCTCGCGGTCGCCGGCGACTTCAACGTCGCTCCGAGCGATCTCGACGTCTACGACCCCGACGCGTTCATCGGCTCGACGCACGTGACGCCGCAGGAGCGCGCGCGCATCGAGGCGATCGTCGCCGCCGGGGGGCTCGTCGACGCCCTGCGCGCGCTGCATCCCGATGACGTGGCGTACACGTGGTGGGACTACCGCCAGGGCCACTTCCACCGCAAGATGGGCCTGCGGATCGACCTCGTGCTCGTGTCGCAGTCGCTCGTGCCACGGCTGGAGCGTGTCGGGATCGAGCGCACCTACCGCAAGGGTGCGAAGCCGTCGGACCACGCGCCGCTCGTGGCCGAGCTTCATCCGGCGACGACGTGACCTCGAGAAGCGGCTCCTCTAGCGGCGTCGGCGCAGGAAGCGCTCCACGGCGGCGCCGATGCGCGCCCCGGTCGAGCCGGTGCCGCCGGCACCGGCGCTGCCACCGTGCGCGCCGAGGCCGCCGCGGCGCCCGCCGCGGGCGGCACCGCCGCCGCCCGTGAATCGCGAAAGCAGTCGTTTCAGCATGGGCCGCATCTCCCCGCACAGACGCGCTCGCAAACGAGCATTCGACGAGCCCGCGGCCGTATCACCGACTGGCGTCGGGGTGACGTCCACATCGAGGTCCGTCGGCCTCGGTGCTCACGCGGGCTGACCGTCCGACGCGGCTGGCACTGTGCTGCGCAATGGCACCGCTCATCACCCGCGACGAGGCCCTGGCACTCGGCGAGCTCGAGGACCACGCCGAGATCGAGGTCCTGATCGAGCGCGCATGGCAGGCGCGGGTGGAGCGCTTCGAGGACGCGACCGACATGTGCTCGCTCGTCAACGCGAAGTCCGGCGGGTGCGCGCAGGACTGCGGCTTCTGCGCGCAATCGCGCTTTGCGGAAGCCGAGACGCCCATGCACGCGATGATGGAGCCCGAGCAGATCCTCGAGCACGCGCGCGCGGCCGAGGCCGCCGGCGCGCATCGCTTCTGCATGGTCACGCAGGGTCAGGGGCTCTCGAAGCGCGACTTCCAGAAGGTGCTGGAGGGCACGCGGCTCGTCGCGGAGCACACGAACCTCAAGCGCTGCGCCTCGATCGGCCACATGTCGCCGGCACGGGCGAAGGCGCTGAAGGACGCGGGCGTGCAGCGCGTGCACCACAACGTCGAGACCGCGGAGTCCTACTACTCGGAGGTCTCGCAGACCGTCCGCTACGAGGGACGCCTGCGGACGATCGAGGCCGTCCGCGACGCCGGCCTCGAGACGTGCGTCGGCGGCATCTTGAATCTTGGTGAGACCCGCGAGCAGCGTGTCGAGATGGCCTTCGAACTCGCCGCGCTCGAGCCCACTTCCGTGCCGATCAACCTGCTCAACCCGCGCCCCGGCACGAAGTTCGGCGACCGCGAGTACATGGACCCGTGGGAAGCGGTCAAGTGGATCGCGATCTTCCGGCTGATCCTGCCCGACGCGCTGTTTCGCCTCTGCGGCGGGCGCGTGGAGAACATCGGCGAGCTGCAACAGCTCGCGGTGCGGGCGGGGATCAACGGCGTGATGATGGGCAACTTCCTCACGACGCTGGGCAACACGCCCGACGAGGACAGGGCGATGTTCGAGAACCTCGGCCTCAACGTCGCGCGCCAGCCCGACAACGGCGCCAAGCCGCGCCCCGACAACCGCTCGGGCTGGCTCGACGGCGAGACGCCCGACGTGGTCGAGGAGTTCCTGGCCGGCGCCGAGGGCGAGGGGCGCGCGCTCAACGTGACCCTGTGGGATCCGTCGACGCAGCTGCGCTTCGCCCGCAAGCGGCGGCCGGTCCCGCCGCGGCCCGACTCGGGACCCGACATCGCCTCCACACGGGGCTGACGTCGTCGCGAGAACGTGCGATGAGGCGAGCCATCCACCAATCGGCGAGCAGCGGCGTCCTGTCGTGAGCGAGATCGCGGCGCGACTGGCAGAGCTCAAGCAGCTTGGGCTGTATCGCCGCACGCGCCTCGTCAGCGGTCCGCAGGGCCCCCACGTCCTGCTCGACGGCAAGCCCGTCCTGCTGCTGTGCTCCAACAACTACCTCGGGCTCGCCGACCACGAGCGCGTGCAGGAGGCGGCGGCCGCGGCGGCGCTGCGCTGGGGCGTCGGTGCCGGGTCGTCGCGGCTCGTGAGCGGCACGATGACGATCCACCGCCGCCTCGAGCAGCGTTTGGCCGCCTTCAAGGGGACCGAGAGCGCGCTGCTGTTCGGATCGGGCTACCTCGCGAACCTCGGCGTCGTCGGCGCGCTGTCGGGCGCCGGCGAGGTCGTCTTCTCCGACGAGCTCAACCACGCGTCGATCATCGACGGCTGCCGCCTCTCGCGCGCCGAGACATTCGTCTACGCGCACAACGACGTCGAGCACCTGGCGTGGGGTCTCGCGCAGGCGGGGCCGCGCGCGTCGCTGATCGTCACCGAGTCGGTCTTCTCGATGGACGGCGACGTCGCCCCGCTGGAGGAGATCTCCGATCTCGCACGCCGCCACCGCGGCGTGCGCGTCGTCGTCGACGAGGCGCACGCCACGGGCTGCGTCGGCCCCGGCGGGCGCGGGGCGGTCGCCGAGGCCGGCCTCGACGGCGAGATCGACGTCGTCATCGGCACGCTCGGCAAGGCGCTCGGCGCCTACGGCGCCTTCGCCGCCTGCGATCACGAGATGGCGGCGCTGCTGACCAACACCGCGCGGCCGCTGATCTTCTCGACCGCCCCGCCCCCACCCGCGGTGGCCGGCGCGCTCGCGGCGCTGGACCTCGTCGAGGAGAGCCCGCGGCGCGTCGATCGCCTGCGGGCCAATGCCGAGGTCCTGCGCGCGGAGCTCGCCCGCGAGGGCTTCGACGTCGCGGGCTCCTCGACGCAGATCATCCCGCTCGTCGTGGGCGACGCCGGCACGGCGATGCGCGTCTGCGAGGCGGCGCTCGAGCGGGGGGTGTTCGCGCAGGCGATCCGCCCGCCGACGGTGCCAAGCGGCACGTCGCGCCTGCGCCTGGCGGTCATGGCGACGCACACGAAGGACGAGCTGCGCGAGGCCGCGCACGTGCTCGGTCGTGCCGCGCTGCAGGCCGGCTTGCGTCCGGCGACGGCGACGGCGACGGCGACGGCGATGGCGGTCGCGCAGGAGGCCGCGCGCGCGCCGGGCGTCGTCGACTTCGCGCACGAGGCCGACGCGGCGTAGGCCGCGCGTCGCCCGTCCCGGCGCGTGCGACTACGCGGCTGCTTCGTCACCGGTACGGACACTGGCGCCGGAAAGAGCGTCGTGGCGGCGGCGATCGCCGCCGCGCTGCACGCGCGCGGTGAGCGCGTGGCGGTGTGGAAGCCGGTCGTGACGGGCGTCGACGAGCCGCCCGCGGGCGGCTGGCCGGCCGACCACGAGCTGCTTGCCGGCGCCGTTGGCGGGAATGCCTGCGATGTGACGACCGCGACGTTCGGGCCTGCCGTCTCGCCTCACCTCGCGGCCGAGCTGGCCGGAGAGATGCTCGACCTCGAGATGTTGGCGCGCGCGGCGCGCGCGGCGGCGGCCGGCGCCGAGGTCCTCGTCGCCGAGGGCGTCGGTGGCCTGCTCGTTCCGTTCGGCGACTTCACCGTGCGCGAGCTCGCGGTCGCGCTGGGCCTGCCGCTCGTCATCGCCGCGCGGCCGGGACTGGGGACGATCAACCACTCCCTGCTGACGATCGAGGCCGCGCGCGCCGCCGGGCTGGACGTGCGCGCGGTCGTCCTCACACCGTGGCCGACCGAGCCGACGGTCATGCAGCGCTCCAATCGCGCCACGATCGAGCGCCTCGCCGACGTCGAGGTGGCGACGCTGGCCGCGACGACGCCGGCCGCCGGCGATCTCGCGCGGGCGGGCGCGACGCTGGGCTCAGACCGGTGGATCGGCGCCGCGTGACGCCGCGCCGCGCCTTCCTCACGGCGCAGTGGCTGCACGTCCTGGGCGTCACGTACCCCGTCGACGAGGCGCTGCTCGAGCCGCACCTGCCGCGCGGCGCGCAGATCGACACGCTCGAAGGCTCCCCGCGCGTCAGCATCGTCGCCTTTCACTTCCGCCGGACGCGGCTGCGCGGCGTGCCGATCCCGCTACACGTGAACTTCGGCGAGATCAACCTGCGCTTCTACGTGCGCCTGCACGGGCGCCGCGCCGTCGTCTTCATCCGCGAGTTCGTCTCGCGCCCGGCGATCTCGGTGATCGCGAAGCTGACGTACAACGAGCCCTACCGGACGATCCGCATGCGAGACGACGTGCTCGCCCGCGACGACGGCGTGATCGGGGTGCGCCACCGTTTCGGCCGAGGCCTGCGCAACCGGCTGGAGGCGTGGGCGGATCCCGCGCCCGTCGTGCCCGCGGAGGACTCCGCCGGCTATTGGCTCACGCACCACGACCTCGGCGTCGGGCGCAGCCGCGACGGTGCCGCGCGCTCCTACGAGGTCGACCACCCGGTTTGGGCGCTGCACGAGGTCCGCTCGCTGGACGTCGAGGTCGACTTCGGCGCGCTGTACGGCCCGCGGTGGGCGTTTCTCTCCGAGTCCGAGCCGTCGCATGTCACGCTGGCCGCGGGGTCGGCGGTGAGCATCACGCCGGCGGTCGAGGCCTGAGGGACGAATGCCCTTCGCTCGCCGCGCGATCATCGTCGCCCTCGCGCTGGCCGTCCCGCCCGCTCTGATCGCCACCTCGCTGCTCGTCCTGGCCCATCCGCCGACGACCACGGCGGCCTATGCGCTGCCCGGCTTCCCCGAGCCGCGGATCGCGCTCGACGACGACGAGCGCTCGCGTCTCGCCGCGGTCGGCATACGCGCGATTCAACCGTGGCAGCCCGATGGCATCGCGCAGATGCGCGCGGCCAGACGCGACGACGGCCGACACGCGTTCACTGGCGAGGAGGTGAGGCACTTCCAGGACGTGCGCACCCTCGTGCTGCTGTTCCTCCTCGCCGGCGTGGCCGGCATCGGCGTGATCTCGCTGTCGGCGGTGCTGATCGGCGACCGCGCGCTCGTCCGCCGCGGCCTGATGGCCGGCGCGCGAACGACGGTGGCGCTGTTCGCCGTCGTCGGCGCGGTGATGCTGGTCGGGTTCGATGCCTTCTTCGACGGCTTCCATGAGCTGTTCTTCACAGCCGACACGTGGAAGCTGCCGCCGCTCGGCACCGTGCGCAACCTCTACCCGGATGCGCTCTGGGTTCTCCTGGGCGGATCGCTCGTCGTGCTCGTGCTCGCTCAGGCGATCGCGATCGAACTCGTGCTGCGGCGCCATGCCCCTCGGCGCCGTCGCCGGGATCGCTACCCGGCGGAGAGCATCGGATCCGTCGAGCCGTAGCCCTCGCCAACCGGCTCGGCCCGCGCGACGAGCGCCTCGAGCACGCCGTCGATGCCCTGGCCGTCGCAGCCACGGCAGGCGCGGCGCTGGACGCCCGCGCCGCCGCCGTCGGCCAGCAGCGCCGACAGGTCGTCGAGCTGCTCTTCGCAACGCAGCTCACGGGCGCAGTCGCGCACGCGCGCGATCATCTCCTCGAGCAGGTCGGCGACCGGCCGCAGGCGGTCGTCGTTGTCGGGCAGCGTCGCCTCGACGCCCTCCCGCGACGCGCGGAAGGAGGCCTCGTCGAGGATCTCCGCCGGCGGTCCCTCGTCCGGCTCGCGGCGCGCCTCGTGGAGGGCCAGCGACTGCACGGCGGCGGCCAGCGCCGCCGTGTGCCGCGGCGAGAGCTGCGTGTCCAGCGCGCGGATCTCAACCGTGCCGATACGCGGATGCGGGCGCAGCTTCCACCAGTGGAAGGTGTAGTCGGGAACCTCGGCAACCTTCGTCAGGCGTGCGGTCGAGCGCAGGAAGTCGTCCATGTCGGCCATCGCGCGCGGCACGCCGGCGCGTGGCCAGGAGCGCAGCGTCAGCTGGCGTGCGGACGCCAGGCCCGTGTCGCGCCCGTGGCGATAGGGCGAGTTGGCGCTCAGCGCCTCGAGCAGCGGCAGGTGGCAGCGCAGCCCGTTGAAGACGCGGATCGCGGTGTCGGCGTCCGGCATGCCGACGTGGATGTGCAGCGCGCAGACGGGTGTCGCGCCGGCGTCACCGAGCAGCTCGTGGATGCGCTCGTAGCGGCGCTTCTCGGTGAACTGGGAGTCGCCCTCGACGGCCGTCGGGTGGGTGCCGCAGGCGACGACGCCCGCGCCCGTGGCGAGCACGGCGCGGCGCAGCTCGCACAGCTCGGCGACCGCTTCGTGCGCCGTCGTGCAGACGCCGGTGATCAGCTCGATCTGGCTGCGATGCAGCTCGTTCTTGATCTCGCCGCGCGGCAGCTCGCCGATCTGCTCGATCAGCTCGGCGCCGGTGTTGACGAGATGGCCGTCGCGCGGGTCGACGAGGAACAGCTCCTCCTCGAGGCCGATCGTAAACGGCTCGCCCTCACCGAAATGCTGTTCTTCTGCTCGCTCGGCCATAGGTCGCGGGGTTACCCGCCGCGGCGCGCAATCACCCCTCGCCGGCCGCGAACTCGACGATCGACGTATCGATCAGCCATTCGACCGGCGCGATGTCGTCGGTGTAGACGCGCCCGCCGCGCAGCCGCGGCTCGACCCGTGCGGCGGCCTCGTAGGCCAGCGGCTGCAGGTCCCGCGGCAGCGTCGGCGCGTTGTCGCGCAGGCGCTGCGCCGACGCGCGGCCGTTCGCGCCGAGCAGCAGGGTGTTGACGTCCTCCGACGGATCGCGCAGCACCGTCGGGAAGACCGCCGCCATCGTGGCGCCGAGAACCTTTTCGAGCTTCGTCGAGCCCGCGGGGTGACCGGCGTTGACGACCACGATCCCGCCGGGGCGCAGGCGGTCGCGCGCGAGTGCGAAGAACTCGCGCGTCGCGAGGTAGAACGGGATGTACGGCTGGCGGTACGCGTCGACGAAGATCGCGTCGTAGCGCTCCTTCGTGCGGCGCAGGAAGGGCCGCGCGTCGGCGGTGTGGGTCTGCAGCCCGGGCGACTGCATGTCGAATAAGCGCCGGCAGATCTAGCTCAGCTCGCCGTCGATCTCGACGCCGTCGATCCTCGTCTGCGGAAAGAATTTGCCATACTCCCGGGCCGTGGTGACCGCGGCGTTGCCG
>JAHWJM010000179.1 GCA_019348435.1 Actinomycetota bacterium | reverse complement strand
GGGTCGTTCATGGCGCTCGCCGGCGTCACCGGGGGCGAGCTGCGCATCCGCGACACGATCCCCGGCGACCTGCGCATGATCCGCCTCGTCTTCGACCGCCTCGGCCTGCGCTCGCAGCTCGACGGCAACGACGTGCTCGTCCCCGCCGACCAGGACCTCGTCATCTCGCGCGACCTCGGCGAGCACAAGATCACCGTGCAGGACGGGCCATGGCCGGCGTTTCCGGCCGATCTGACGTCGATCGCCGTCGCGCTCGCGACGCAGTGCTCCGGCTCGGCGCTCGTCCACGAGTGGATGTTCGAGAACCGGATGATCTTCACCGACAAGCTCGTGCTGATGGGCGCCGACATCACCCTGTGCGACCCGCATCGCGTGATCATCACGGGGCCGTCGCGCCTGCGCGGCGCGCGCGTGGAGTCACCCGACATCCGCGCCGGGATGGCGATGCTGATCGCCGCGCTCTGCGCCGACGGGCGCTCGGAGATCGGCAACATCCGCCAGATCGACCGCGGCTACGAGCGCATCGACGAGCGCCTGCGCGACCTCGGCGCCCGCATCGAGCGCGTCGCGACAGAGCCCGTCTACCTGTAGCTCGGCGAGCACCGCCTCCGCATCGCCTTCTACATTGGCAGCACCCGTGCGCCCCCAGATCCATCCCATTCCCTCCGGCACCCGTGACGTGCTGCCCGACGAGATGCGCGAGCTGCGCGACATCACGGAGGCGGTGCGCGGCATCTTCGAGCACGACGGCTACGGCGAGGTCTGGACGCCCGCGCTGGAGTACGAGAACGTGCTCGCCCGCGGCGGCGGCGCGCCGCCGGCATATCGCGTCATGGACGACCACGGCGAGGTGCTCGCCCTGCGCACCGACATGACCGTGCCGATCGCGCGGCTCGTGGCCACGCGCTTCGCGGCCGCCGAGCCGCCGCTGCGTTTGTGCTACTTCGGCCACGCCTATCGCGGGGTGCGCCCGCACCGTGGCCAGATGCGCGAGTTCCTGCAGGCGGGGATCGAGCTCGTCGGCGCGCCGGGGCCGGAGGGCACGGCCGAGGCGCTGACCGTCCTCCACCACGCGCTTGACGCGGTGGGCCTGCGCGGATTCCGGATCGGCCTCGGCGACGCCTCGCTGTATCCGATGCTGCTGCGCTCGCATGGCGTGGGATCAGACGACGTCGGGCTGCTCATGGACACGCTCGTCAACCGCGACTTCGTCGCGCTGGAGGCTGCGATCGGGCGCCTCGGGCTCGACGACGACGACGCCGAGCTGCTGCTGCGCGTGCCGCAGATCCGCGGCGGCCCCGACGTGCTGGCGGACGCCGGCGGACCGCTCGCAGACGCCGTCGGCGGCCTCGCCCGCCTCTACGAGCTGCTGGCGCCGGAGGTGGCCGCGCGCGTCATCTTCGATCTGGGCCTCGTGCGCAAGATGGGCTATTACACCGGCGCCGTCTTCGACGTCTACGACCCGGCGCTCGGCGCGCCGCTCGGCGGCGGTGGGCGCTACGACGACCTGCTCGGCCGCTTCGGGCGGCCGCTGCCCGCCGTCGGCTTCGCGCTGACGATCGACCGGCTGCACATCGCCCTGACCGGCGAGGAGAAGGTCGTGCAGCCGTGATCCCGCCGGCGACCCCCGATCTCGTGATCGCGGTGCCGCGCGGCGCGCTCATGCGCGAGTCGCTCGACCGCCTCGACGCCATCGGCATCGACACCTCCGAGGTGCGGTCCAACCATCGCAAGCTGCTGTTCGCCGACATCGGGATCGTCACGATGCGCCCCTCCGACGTGCCGACGTACGTCGAGGCCGGCGCCGCCGATGTCGGGATCACCGGCAAGGACGTCATCACCGAGCAGCCCGACCGCGATGTCTACGAGCTGATGGATCTCGGCTACGGCGCCTGCACGATGGTGCTCGCCACCGTCGACGGTCCCGATCCCTCGGTCGAGGCGCTGCGCCGCCTGGGCGTCATGCGGGTTGCGACGAAGTACTACAAGACTGCCGCCGCGTATTTCGAGGCGACCGGCCGTCAAGCCGAGATCGTCGAGGTCAAGGGGTCCGTCGAGTTGGCCCCGCTCACGGGGCTCGTCGAGGCGATCGTGGACTTGACCGCCACCGGCACGACCCTGCGCGAGAACAACCTGGTCATCCGCGAGGAGATCTTCGTCTCGACGGCACGCCTGATCGCCAACCCCGTGTCGCACAAGCTCAAGGCAGCCGCGATCGACACGATGCTGGAGAAGCTGCGTGCGGATTGAGCGCGTTGCGGTGGGCGGCGACCCGGTCGCCGCGGCGGCCTCGGTGCGCGCGCTCGCGCCGCCGCCCGCGTCGGTCAGCGAGGCCGTCGCGGAGATCGTCGGCGCCGTTCGCGACGGCGGCGATCGGGCCCTGCGCGAACTCGTCGCGCGCTTTGACATGGGCGGCACGCCCGCGCCGCCCTCGCTGCGCCTGGCGCCGGAGGAGCTCGACGCGGGGCTGCTCGCCGACGACGTGCGCGCGGGCCTGGAGGTCGCGATCACGAACGTCGCGCTCGTGGCCGATGCGGGGATCGGCGACGACGTCGGCGTGACGCTGCCGCAGGGCCAGCGCGTGGTGCTGCGCGAGGTGCCCGTGCGCCGCGCGGCGATCTACGTCCCTGGCAGCCAGGCGCCCTATCCGTCGGCGGTGGTGATGGGTGTCGTGACCGCGCGCGCGGCGGGCGTCGAGGAGGTCGTCGTGCTGACGGCGCCGCCGCTGGACGCCGTCATCCGCGGCGCGTGCGCGCTGTGCGGCGTGCATGAGGTCTACGCGATGGGCGGTGCCCACGGGATCGCGGCGGTCGCGTACGGGACGGAGACGATCGAGCGCGTCGACGTCGTCGCCGGCCCCGGCAGCCTGTTCGCTCAGGAGGCCAAGCGACAGGTCTCCGACGTCGTCGGCATCGACGGCTTCTACGGCCCCAGCGACGTGCTCGTCTTCGCAGACGCTTCGGCCGATCCGCAGCTCGTCGCCCTCGACCTGCTCGCCCAGGGCGAGCACGGCCCCGGTGCGCCGGTGGTGGCGGTCTCCGGTTCGGCGCCGCTGCTGCACGCGGTGGCCGACGCGCTCGAGCGACTCCGCACCGGGCGCGAGCACTCCGATCCCGCGGCGTTCGTGCTCGTCCATGCGGAGTCGCTTCGGGAGGCGCTCGCGTTCTGCGAGGCGTTCGCGCCCGAGCACCTCGAGCTCGTCGGCCCGGCCGTCGAGCGCCTCGCGCCGCGGGTGCGCACGGCGGGCTGCGTCTTCGTCGGCTCCGCGGGCGCGACCGCCTTCGGCGACTACGTCGCGGGTTCGAACCACTGCCTGCCGACCGGCGGCTCGGCGCGCTATGCATCGGGCCTGTCGCCGCGGGCGTTTCGCCGCCGGATGAGCGAGGTCCACATCGGCCCGGCGGCGACCGCGCTCGCCGCGGCCGGCGAGCCGATCGCGCGGGCCGAGGGGTTCACCGTGCACGCCGAGTCGATGCAGGCGCGCGTGGGGGAGAATGCGCCGCGATGACTGCACGCCATTGCTCGACCGTCCCGATGGCGGGGCCGACACGCCGGTTCTCGCGATGACCCCTGAACGCCGCACGGCCCAGCGTCAGCGCCGCACCGGCGAGACCGACATCACGCTCGAGCTCGCGCTCGACGGCAGCGGCGCCGGCAGCCGTCAGACCGGGGTCGGTTTTCTGGACCACATGCTCGACCTGCTCGCCCGCCACGGGCGCCTGGACCTGACCGTCCTCGCCAAGGGCGACCTGCAGACCGGCTCGCATCACACCGTCGAGGATGTCGGGATCGTCCTCGGGCAGGCGCTGGACGCCGCGCTCGGCGACCGTCGCGCGATCTTCCGCTACGGCCACGCCGTCGTGCCGATGGACGAGGCGCGCGCGATGTGCGCGATCGACGTCTCGGGGCGCGCCTTCGTCGCGCTCGACGACGGCGGGCTGCCCGGGGGAGAGACCGGCGGCTTCGAGCACGAGCTGCTCGAGGAGTTCTTTCGTGCCGTGGCCGGCAACGCGCGCCTGACGCTGCACCTCGAGGTCCAGGCCGGGTCCAACGCCCATCACATGATCGAGGCGTCCTTCAAGGCCTTCGCCCGCGCGCTGCGCGCGGCGATCGCGATCGATCCGACCGAGAGCGGCGTGCCGTCGACGAAGGGCACACTGACGGGGTGAGCGGGCGACTGACGATCGCGATGGTCGACTACGGGATGGGCAACCGGCGCTCGGTCGCCAAGGCCTTCGAGCACGTGGGGACGCCGATCGCGCAGACGTCTGATCCCGGCGAGCTGCGTGCTGCCGACGGGCTCGTCGTGCCCGGCGTCGGCGCGTTTCCCGAGGCGATGCGGCGCCTGCGCGCGCTCGGCCTCGACGACGTGGTGCGCGCGCACGCGCAGGGCGGAAAGCCGGTCATCGGGTTGTGCCTCGGCATGCAGCTGCTCTTCGAGCGCTCGGTCGAGCACGAGGGCGCCGATGGGCTCGGCCTGCTCTCCGGCGAGGTCGTGCGCCTGGACCCGCGCGGCCACAAGCTTCCCCACATCGGCTGGAACGCCGTGCGCTGGGAGCGTCCGTCGGCGCTGTGCGACGGCCTGCCGGAGCCCGCCGCCTTCTACCACGTGCACACGTTCGTCGCCGAGCCCGAGGACCCGTCGATCGTGATCGGCCGCGGCGAGTACGGCTCACGGTTCGTCTCCTTCGTCGCTTCGGGCAACGTCTTCGGCGCGCAGTGCCATCCCGAGAAGTCCTCGAAGCACGGACTTGCGCTGCTGCGCAACTTCGTCGGCATCTGCGCGTCGGTCCACGCGTGATCCTCTATCCCGCGATCGACATCGCCGGCGGGAGGGCCGTGCGGCTCGTGCAGGGCGACTTCGATGCCGAGACCGTCTACGCCGCCAGCTCCCTGGAGGCCGCCCGCGCGTGGGTCGACGCCGGCGCACGCTACCTGCACATGGTCGACCTCGACGGCGCGCGTACGGGGTCGCCGCAGAACCTCGACCATCTCGCCCGGGTCGTCGAGCAGCTCGGCGTGCCGGTGCAGTACGGCGGCGGGCTGCGCTCGATCGAGGCGGTCGCCGGGGCGATCGATGCCGGCGCCTCGCGCGCGATCCTCGGCACCGCGGCGTTCGCCGACGTCGACTTCCTCGACGAGACCGTCGCCCGCTACGGCAAGCGGATCGTCGTCAGCGTCGACACCCGCGGCGGCTTCGTCTCGACCGCAGGCTGGACCAAAACAACGACGCTGCCAGCGACGGCCGCGATCGAGCGCCTGCAGGACCGCGGCGTGCGGACGTTCGGGTACACGAACGTCGACAAGGACGGCTTGCTCGGCGGTCCGAACCTCGACGAGATCCGCCGCGTCGCGCGGGTCGTGCGCGGACGCTTCATGTACTCGGGCGGGATCGGGCGGCTGGAGGATCTCGTCGCGCTCGCCTCGCTGCGCCAGGTCAACCTCGTCGGCGTGATCGCCGGCAAGGCGCTCTACGAGAAGAAGTTCACGGTCGCCGAGGGCATCGCCGCGCTCGCCGGCGACGGCGACGGTGACGGCGACGGTGACGGCGACGGTGACGTCGACTCCGCTCCCGCCGTGGGACCGCTGCCGGTGGGGCGCAGCACGGCCACTCCCGTGGAAGTCAGCACCACGAGCGACTGGCTGTCGCGGCTGATCCGCACGTCGCCCGCCGCCTCGTGGCTCTGCGCCGTCAGGTCAGGAACCGCGAGGCCCCGCACCACGGCGGGCGATGTCCGGTCGCGCAGGTCCATCTCGTACGCCTGGCCGTCGAAGGTGCTCCACCCGCGGTCGCCGGCGGGCGCGAGGGTGA
>JAHWJM010000178.1 GCA_019348435.1 Actinomycetota bacterium | reverse complement strand
GAACTCGGTTTCAGGCCTTCGACAAGCTCAAGAACCCCTGCTGAACCGGACGTTGCCGGCCCCCCGACCCCGGTCGGGGCGCCCACCTTGCTGCAAGATCCGGGCTAAACACCGTGGCGCGGCGGCGGCGTATCTGGATTGCGATTGCGCCGCGGCGCGACGGTGTGCAGGCAAGCGTCAGCAGAACGTCGATATAGATACCGACATGTGACCTCGGTATCTCGATACATCTCCCAGCGCAGCTCAACGTGCTTCCGACGAAATGCATTCATGCGCGTGACGTCTGACGCCGATAGGACGGCAAGTGGCTCATTTGAGATCAATTCGAGGCGAGCGGGTCGTGCGCGCTACGGCGAGCGCGTCGCGCGGCATACCCGTCGGGGCACGCTCCGTGCTGAGCGGACGCGTGGCCTCTGGTGTGGCAACGCTGGTCGCGACGCCGGTCCTGTTCGACCAGCTCGGGGCGTCGCAGTTCGGGATCTGGATCATTCTGCTTGGCAGCATCGCCATCGTCACGTATGCCGACGGCGGTATCGGGTCGATGCTCCTGCGCGAGACGTCGCAGGCGCACACGACGGCGGCGTCGCTGCGCCGGGCGCAGGGCGCTCTGGCGCTCGGGATTCTCGTGCCGACCGCCCTCGGCGCGCTGCTTCTATGCACGGTATGGCTGTCATGGCCCACCATCGCGCCGATCTTCGGCCTGCGCGGCCTGGCGGAAGCGGTCCGGGACGCCGCACTGTTGCTGGCCGCCGCCGTCATCGTCGATGGTTGGGGCGCGGCGAGACGCGCGGCACTCGAGGGAACCGGTCATATGCCCCGCGCCGCGGCCGTCACGGCCGCGACGGCGATCCTGGCGACGCTCCTCGGAGTCGTGGCCGTTCTGAGCGGCCTTGGGCTCGTAGGACTGGCGCTGGCGACACTTGCTGGCGCGGTGGTTCGCTGTGCGACGTTCATCCTCCTGGCCCGCCGCGCGGCCCCGCAGTTGCGACCGCGCCTCTGCGCCCTGCGCCGCGCCGACGTCCGGCCACTGATGCGCTACGGGTCGGCAGTTCAGCTCTCGCAGGCGGGCGGGGCCGTGAACGCCGAGTCCGATCGGCTCGTCGTCGCCGGCGTGGCGGGCGCGGCCGCCGCAGGCGCTCTCGAGCTGGCCCTCCGGCTCGCGAACCTCGTGGCGCTCGTGCCCTTCTGCCTGCTGTATGCGTTGTTTCCCGCGCTTGCCCGGCTGGCCGGCGACGGCGACCGCACGGCTCTCGACGCCGCCTACGTCCGCGGCTCGCGCCACGTCGCGGCGGCGTGCCTCGTGCCCGCAGCGCTGCTGGCGGCATGCGCGTCCTCCGTCGTGGTGCTGTGGCTGGGTCGGCCAGTGCCCTTCGCGGCCGCGGCACTCGCCTTCCTCGGCCCGGCGGTCGCAGTGCGCGCGCTCACCGGGGTCGCGTCTGCAATGTGTCGCGCAGAGGGCATCCCGTGGCGCGAGACGCGCTTCTCGTTGCTGACCGCGCTGCTCAACATCGTCCTGACGATCGTCCTCGCAGTCGCTGTCGGACCGATCGGAGTGCCAATAGCCACCGCGGCCGCCACCGTCGTGGGCGCGACCTGCTTTCTCATCGGCTTTCATCGGGCGACGGCACGGCCGATGAGCCTGCTCTGGGACGCCCTGCGCGCTCCCGCCGCAGCCGCGCTCGCGGCGGGCACGGCGGCGGCTGCGAGCGGGTTGCTGCTTCCGGATGGCGGTGACCGTGCGCACGCCGCGATCGCGGTGGCAGTCATGGGTCTCGCGGGCACTGTGGCCGCGCTCTTCGTGCTTGCGCTGATGCGGCATGCTCGCGCGTCGCGCCCGCCCCGTGTGTGCGCGGGCGGACAGAGCTCGTGGGTTGTCTACCTCAGCGCGATCCCGTTCGACGGTACGCGCAATCGCCAGCAGGAGCTGGCCGAGCAGGTTGCAGAGACCCGCCGCGTGCTGTTCGTCGAGGCGCCCGGTCTCGGCATGTGCTGGCGGCTGAACATCGAGGCGCTGGGGCCGTCGCTGTGGCGTGCGCGGCCGCTGTCGCTGCTGCCGCTCGGCCGCTTTGTGCCGCACGCAAATCGTCTGAATCGCCGCTACAGCGGCTGGAGGCTGCGACGCTGGTTGGACCGCCGGCCGGGCGAGCGGATCGTCATCATCGACGAGGATCTGGCCGCACCATTGGCGTCGCGGCTGGGAGCCCGAACGCGGGTCTACGATGCCTCCGATCTCGACTGGACCTTTACGCGGCGCTGGAACCGCCGCCATCTGCGCGGCGCGCTGAGCGAGGCGGTCGGCGACGCCGACGCGGTGCTGGTGTCGTCCCCCGTCCTCGCGGACCACATGCCGCGGTCGCGGGGGCCCGTCATCGAGCTGCTCAACGCGTGCGAAGCTCAGCACTTCGCCGGCCAAGGGGACCCGCCGTCGTGGATGCGCGCGCTGCCCGGGCCGCGGATCGGCTACGTCGGCTCGCTCGACCGCCGCGCCTTCCACGCCGACCTGATGGCACAGGTGGCGGGCGCTCATCCCGAATGGACCTTCATCCTCGCGGGCCCGGCGGACGAAGCGGTCGTCGCGGAGCTCCGCGCGCTGTCGAACGTGCACCTCCCCGGAGCGATCGCCTATGCGGCGCTGCCGGGCCTGCTCGGGGGGTTCGACGTCTGTCTCATCCCCTATCGCGTGGGAGAGCTGATCGACTACGTGCAGCCAAAGAAGCTCTTTGAGTACCTGGCGGCGGGCAAGCCCGTGGTGGCCACCGCGATGCCCGCGCTCGCGCTACTCGACGTGCCCCATCGCCGTGCAGCGACGGCCGAGTCGTTCGCGCTCGCGATCGCCGGCGCGCTCCGCGAGGACCTGGCGCCCGCCGATGCCGAAGCTCGCCGCCGCAGCGTGAGCCACCACTCCTGGCAGGCACGCGGACGAACAATCCGCAGGCTGCTCGACGACCTCGAGGCGACGGCGTGACCGCTCAAGCGAGCCTGCGCAGCGCGCCCCTGCTCCTGGGGCCGGCGGCGGGCGGAGCGCTCGCCGCAGCAGCCGCCGCGAGTGCAAACCCGCTTCACGTCGGCGCGCTGGCGGCAATCGCGCTCGTCGCGGCGTTCGTCGTGTGGCCGTGGGCGGTGCTGCCGGTATCGATCGTGCTTGGCGCCGCCGGAGCCGCGATCCTCGGCCTGTCGTCGGTCAGCGCGATCGTCGCGCTGCACAGCGGGATGCTCGCCGCGGGGATGCTTGGGCTCGCGATCGGGTCACTGCTCGGGCGCGCACCCGTGCGCCGCTCGACGGCGGCGGACGTGCCGATGGCGATGCTCGCGGCACTCGCTGCGCTTGGCTACCTCTACGGCATGGCACGCGGCAACGGCGCGCATCTCGCGACGGTCGCCGTCTACCAGGTGGGCGTCATCCCGGTCTACTACTGGATCGCAACCCTCACGCTCGGTACGCAGGCCGCCCGCGCCCGTGCCGGGGCGTTGTTCGTAGCCGGAGCTTGCGCTCTGGCCGCCATCGGCATCGCGACGCCGGGCCGTCACGGCGGGCTCCTGTCGGCTCTGGCGCTCCTGCCACTGCTGGCGGCAGCCGCACGCCAGACACGTGCGGTCATCCGCTTCGCGCTGCTGGCATGTGCCGCCTTGCTGTGCCTTGACGTCGCCCTGGCGGCCTATCGGTCGGTGTGGCTCGCCACGGCGATCGCGCTCGTCGTCGTGGCGCTGCGCGGCAGGCGCGCGGATCGCGCGGTGATCGCGGCGGTCGTCGCGCTCGCGGTCGCCGTCGGCTTGATCTCGTTCTGCGTGAGCTCAGCGATCCCTTCGCGTCTGGACGTCGCCAAAGCCCAGCTCGGCGCGTCCTCCGGCTACCGGCTGCCCGAGGCGGCCGTGGGTCTTGAAAGCTTCGCTTCCTCGCCGCTCGTGGGACGGGGGCTCGGCGAGTCCAGCCCGGCGATCTACCTCCGCGACTTCCGCGCGGACGATGTCGGGCCTGTCTACCACGTCTTCTACGTCACGGTGCTTGCAAACGGCGGCGCTCTGCTGCTCGTGGCCCTCGTCGCGGCGCTGCTCCCCGCGCTGCGTCCAGTGTTCACGGGGCGCGCCGGACCGTCGCTTCCGTGGAGCAGTCTGTTGATCGGGTTCATCGCCGCGGCGGCCTTCGCGGGCCCCACCGATGGTCACTGGGAGCTGGGTCTGCTGCCGGCACTCGCTCTGATGGAGCACCCGCCGCGCCGGCGCGCGCGGCGGCGAGCGAGTTCGGGAGCGGCACGGGGAACGCGCTCGCGCCCGCAGCAGCAACACGCCACGCCGGCATCGCGGCGGTGGTGGTCACCTATCAATCGCATGACGCGATCGGCCCCTGCATAGACGCTCTTGCGGAGTGCGTGAACAGCATCGTCGTCGTCGACAACGCCTCCGGCGACGGGACGGCCAGCCTTGTGCGCGAGCGTTATCCGACGGTTGAAGTAATCGCCAACGCGGACAACGTCGGATTCGCCCGCGCTGTCAATCAGGGGATCGCCCGAACGCATCACGACACTCTGATGCTCGTCAACCCCGACTGCGTCCTCGCGGCGGGGACAGCGCACGCCCTGTCCGAGCACCTGCACCGCCATCCGGACGTCGGGATCGCCGCACCGCGACTGCTTGACTCCGCGGGCGATGTCGTCGTCAGCGCTCACCGCTTCGAGACGCTTGTCAGCGTCTTCGCATCACGCTTCGGCGGAAGCCTGGTGCTCTCGCGCGTGCGTGGCCGTGTGAGCTGGGGCACCCGCCGCGCCACCTACGCCGCGGTTGGCGCCGGTGATCAGGAGGCGGTCACCGTGGACTGGGCGTCGGGTGCCTGCCTGGCGATCCGGGGCGCGCTCCTCGACAGGCTCGGCGGCTTGGACGAGGGGTACTTCATGTATTACGAGGACGAGGACTTCTGTTTGCAGGCGCGCCGGGAAGGCGCCTCGGTGGCGTATCTGCCCGGCGTGACCGCGCAGCACGTGGGTGGCGCCAGCAGCAGCGACGCCGCCGCTTTGTGGCCTTGGCTGTACGCGAGCATGCTGCGCTTCTTCGCCCTTCATCGTCCGGCCTCGGTTCCGGCGCTGCGGACGGTGCTGGTCCTGCGGGCCTGCATCGGGGTCGCGCTCGCAACGCTACGGGGCCGCCGCCGATCGGCGCTTGCGTGGAGCCGGATCGCGCGCATTGCCGTCGGGTCGGCGCCGGCCGGCGCAGGGGCGCGACGATGAGGGTCCTCGTCGCCGCCGTCGGGAAGCGCACGGAGCACTGGGAGGGATTCTTCGCCGCGCTCGCCGGGCGCGAGGATCTCGAGCTCGACGTCGTCGTCGCTGACGTCACCCCGCTCACCGTCCGCTGGCTGGAGGGGCTGGCCCGACGTCATCCCGAGCGCTTCCGCTTCCGCGTCGCACGCCACATCATCGGCGAGGAGCGAACCGGTCACATGGCGTCGATCGCCTATGCCCCGCGGTCATGGCGCACGTGGCCGGAGCGGCGCCCGGATGTGATGCACCTGATCGGTGAGCCGTCGTACCTGTCGACGGCGCAAGCGATCGCCGTGCGCGACCGACGCTGGCCCGGCGTGCCGATCAGCCACTACGCGGCGCAGAACGTCGTGATCGGATTCCCGTGGCCGTTCCCCTGGCTCGAACGTCGCGCCTACCGACGTATCGCTCTTGCGCTGCCGATCACCTCCGCGGCGTTGGACGTGCTTCGCCGCAAGCGCTACCACGGCGCGGCCCGCATCGTGCCGCTCGGGGTCGACTGCCGCCGATTCGCTCCGCAGGGTGGCCCGCCGAGCGGGACGTTCACCGTCGGCTTCGTGGGACGACTCGAGCCACA
>JAHWJM010000177.1 GCA_019348435.1 Actinomycetota bacterium | reverse complement strand
AGAGGCACGAGCCCCGGTTCGGCGCGCAGCACGGCGCTCAGGCCCGCGCGCAGGGCCGGGTGGTCGTCCACGATGATCAGTCGGATCATGAGACCTCCTGGGGGATGGCGTTGAGGGGGACCTGCAGCGCGACCACGGTGCCGCCGCCATCGGCGTGCTCGACCTCCAGCGTGCCACCGATGGTGGCGGCGCGCTCGCGCATCGAGCGCAGCCCGTTGGAGCCGGGGCGCAGCTCATCGGGCAGGCCGCGGCCGTCGTCGCGCACGGTGATGCGCAGCAGCTTGCGCGAACCGCCCAGCTCCACGCTGATGCGCTGGGCGCCGGCGTGACGTACGGCGTTGGTCAGCGCCTCGCCGGCGATGCGCGTGGCGTGGGCGGCCACCAGGGGAGGCAACGTCGGCGCGCGGCCCTCGACGCGGATGTCGGCGCGGCCGAGCGGCGTGAGCTCCTGGGCGCGCTGGCGCAGCGCCTCGTCGAGTCCGCGTCCCTGCAGCGGGCTGCGCAGCTCGTGGGCCACCGCCGCGAAGAAGCGCGCCCGGGCGTCCGCGTTGACGGCCGGAAATCCGGTGATGGCGTTGGCGGCCGCCTGGGTCGCCGCGACCGGCCCTTGCTGCGCGCCGCGCGCGCGGGCCCTGCGCCGCCCGGGCAGCATCGAGGTCGAGGCGCGCCGGCTGGGGATGGTCAGGGCCGACGAGCGCGCGTACGTGATCCGCGGCCTCGATCGGTGAGCAGGCGTGCGCCGGCGGGTACCCTGCCGCGGCGATGACGACGAGCTTCGAGATCGCCCTCGACCAATGGCGCGAAGGCGAGCGGCGGATGGCGGGCGCCCCGCCGGAGCAGCGCCGCGCGCTGGAGCTCGTAGTGAGCCGCATCGAGGCGGAGCTGCGCCGCCGCCTCGGCGGGACGTTCACGACGCACGAGCTGGCCGACCTCTACGCCGCCGGGACGGACTGGTGCACCGATCTTGCCGCCACTGTCGCACCCGACGCCCCGTGGGCGTGGGACGCACGCACCGTCGCCGACGCCGCGTTCCTGCGCTACCTGCGCGACGCCCGCGACTTCGCGGGTGGGCGGCGCACGGAGGCGTAGGGGCGGCAGGCTGAGAGCGCCCTGAGGGACGCCCGGGACGGCGGCGCGCGCGGTGCGGTCGTGGCCGGGGCGGGTCATGCACCTGCCAGGTGCATACGTCGCGGCACGGCGCCTTGCCAAGCGTTCGTCAGTCGTCGCCGTCGTCGCCGTCTGCGCCGGCGCGGCGGATCACGATCTGGTCTTCCTCGACCGTCACCTCGACGGGCCGGTGCCCGGCCCAGTGCTCGGCGTAGATCGGGTTGTCGCTGACGGCGGGGTCGAGCCACAGCCCGTAGCCCTCCTCGCCGTGGTCGAACGTTCCCTCGAGGGCGCCGCTGACGGCGCGGGAGCGCCCGCGCCCACCACGGCGACCGCGGCGCCGGGGCGCCGGCTTGGCGTCGGCGTCCGCGCCGTCGCCGTCGCTGCCGGCGTCGGCGGCCGCCTTTCGCGCGGCCTCCTCGGCTACCTCGAGGGCGCGCGCTGCCTCCTCCTCGAGACGGCGCGCTTCAGCTGCCTCGAGCTCGGCGGCGACGAGCGCGTCGTCCTCGGCGCGCAGGTCGATCTCGTCGTCGAAGTCGGCGCCGGCCGCCTCACCCGCATCCGGTTCGGCGGGTGCCAGGTCGTTGTCCTTCTTGAAGGTCTCTATCTGCTGAACCGTTGCTTCGAGCTGGTGGGCGATCCAGGCGTCGGTGCGACCCTGGCGGACCCAGCCGCGAATCTGGTTGAGATGTGGGCGCAAAGAGCGTCGTGCCATGGCCGCTGACCTTACAAGAAGCGGACGCACCGCCGATGCGGCAGCGCCGCGAGCGCCGGCGATCTCACCTGCAAGCTGTTGCCTTTGCCCATCGGACCTGCTTGAGTTGTCGCGGCGACAAGGAGGGTGGCCGTCCAATGCTGGTCCTGACACGTAAGTCCAACCAGAGCATCATGATCGGGGACGAGATCGAGATCTCCGTCCTGTCGATCATGGGCGAGAAGGTCCGGATCGGCATCCAGGCACCGCGCGAGATCCCGGTCTTCCGCAAGGAGGTCTATCTCGAGATCCAGGCCGAGCGCGGCCAGGTCACGGCAGGCGGCGACGTCGAGGCCGAACTGCGCAAGCTGAGCTCGTAGCCAACCGGCTAGCCCATCACGTACGCGAGCGTCTGGAACATCGCGATCGTCACGATGACGGCCGTCGCGATGAGCACCAGCACGAGCATGACGAAGCGCGCGGTACCGCGCTTGTGGATCTTCTCGATGTGGCGCTGACGCGAGCGCAGGATCGCCTTGCGCCGTAGCGATTCGCGGCGCGCGCGGTCCACGTGAGTCTCTTCGACGAAGGCCCGCTCGAACTCGTCGATGGACTGGCGCATCTTGGTTGCCATCCGTTACGGGAGAGTAGCCGACATCGCGGCGCTGCGACACGCCGCCCACAGCCCGCGCCCCTCTTCGCGCGCCTGTCGCGCGAGCGCGGCGAATCGATCGGCGAAGCGCACGTTCGGCGCGATCGTCAGCGGTTGCGCGTAGCCCAGGCGGGCGAGCTCCGCGTTGACGAAGAGCCCGTCGCGCATCCGATGGACGTAGGCCAGCAGGCGCCCGTAGCGATCGCGTTCCTCGACGTCGCGAACCAGCCGGACGAGCTCGTCGCCCACGAGGCGCTCGTTGAGCTTCGGCGCCTTCTCGCCGAAGCACTGCACCGGCTTGCGCGGATCCTTCGTCTCAGGCGTGTCGACGCCGATGTAGCGCACCTTCTCGCGTGCGGGCCCGACCTGCACGTGGATCGTGTCGCCGTCGACCACCTTGACGACGCGCCCGACATCGCCGGCGCCATCCGCCCCCTCCTCCGCCGGGTCGCTGCCGAGCACGCCGCTCGCCGCCGCGGCCGCGGCAAGGGCGAGGACGACGAGGATCAGCTGGCGGGCGCTCACCAGGCACACCGTAAGCCTCCCGCAGGCGCCGTGAACGCCCCGTTGCAGATTTGACGCAGGGCCGCGTGCCCGGCGGCGCGATCGTTCCGCGGCGGGTGGACGGTACGCTCCCGCGCGATGCGCGCGAACTTCACCGGGCCGAGCTACACGGTCGGCGTCGAGGAGGAGCTGATGATCGTCGACGCCTCGAGCTTCGCGCTCGTCAACGCGATCGAGTCGCTGCTCGAGGACGCCGGCGCCGCCAACGTGGAGCGCGAGGACGGCGAGATCAAGCCCGAGCTCATGGAGTCGGTGCTGGAGATCGCGACGAAGCCGTGCTCGAACGTCGACGAAATCGGCGACCAGCTGCGCTCGCTGCGCCACAACGTGCGCGAGACGGCGGCGGCGCGCGGCCTGACGATCGGTTCCGCGGGCACGCATCCCTTCGCGATGTGGGAGGACCAGCGAATCGTCGCACGCCCGCGCTACCGCGACCTCATCTCCGCGTTGCGCTTCGTCGCGCGCCAGGAGCTCATCTTCGGCATGCACGTCCACGTCGGCATCGACGACCGCGACAAGGCGATCCATGTCGCCAACGGCATGCGCGTGCACGTTCCGGTGCTGCTCGCTCTGAGCGCCAACTCCCCGTTCTGGCGCGGCGACCGCACCGGCCTGCTGTCCACGCGCACGCCGATCTTCCGCCAGTTCCCGCGCGTCGGCATGCCGCCGAGCTACGACGGCTGGGAGCACTGGGAGCGCATGGTCCAGTTCATGGTCGACAGCGGCGTGATGGAGGACTACACGTATCTCTGGTACGACGTGCGCCCGCACCCGAACCTCGGCACGGTCGAGATCCGCGTGTGCGACTCCCAGACGCGCCTGGAGCACACGGTTGCGCTGACCGCGCTGATCCAGGCGATGGTGCACGAGCTCGCCGAGCACTACGACGCGGGCAGGAAGCTCAGCGACTATCCCTGGCAGATGCTCGACGAGAACAAGTGGCTGGCCGCCCGTCACGGCCTCCAGGGCGAGATCGTCGACCTGCCCACGAACGAGCGCGTCACGACGAAGGCGCTGACAAAACGCCTGCTCGAGCGGCTGACGCCGCACGCGCAGCAGCTCGGCGGGGCGGACGCGCTCGACGGCATCCGCGACCTGCTCGAGCGCGGCAACGGCGCCTCGCGCCAGTGCGTCGTCTACGAGGCCAACGAGGACCTCAACGAGGTCATGGCCGAGATCATCGCCGCCACCGCGCTATGACGGCGCGAGAACGTCCACAGTCACCCGCGGCCGGTCCGTAGAATCGACTGACATGTCGTCTCCCGACCTCTTCGTGGTCTGCAAGAACTGTCAGGCGGAGGTCAGCCCGTACATCACGGAGTGCCCGTACTGCGGCACCCGGCTGCGCAAGCGCGCGCCGAAGATCGAGCGCCCCGATGCCACCGCCAAGCCGTCGCAGCGCGAGGGCCGCATCGGCAGGCGCGGCTCGCGCCGCGACGAGGGCGGACGTGCGGCGCGGCCGAAGCCGCGCGCCAAGCCGAAGCCCAAGCCGCCGAAGGCCGAGAAGCGGGGCCTCGGCCGGCTGCGCAGCGGCGAGATCCCCGGCATTCGCGGCGAGGAGCGCGGCCGACCGTACGCGACGATGGTCCTCGTCGCGCTGTCCTTCGGGCTCTGGCTGTCGCTCGCGTTCTACGTGCGCGCGGACTTCGCCGTCATGGCCTTCGACGGCGACCCCTGGCGCTTCCTCACCGCCTCGCTGCTCAACGAAGGCATCGGCGCGCAGTTCGCCGCCGTCGTCGGGCTCGGGCTCTTCGGCTGGCTCATCGAGCGCCGCCACGGACCGATCGCCGTTGTCGTGCTCTTCTTGCTCTGCGGCCCCGGCGGCCTGGCGGCGGCGGCTGCCGTCGACCCCAACACCGTCGTGTTCGGCGCGCACGGCGCGGGGCTCGGCCTGCTCTGCGCCTGGCTGGTCCCCGTGCTCATCGCGCGCAGCCGCGGCGACGAGGACGAGGCCGACCTCCTCGGCGTGCTCGTCATCGCGGCCGTGCTGCTACTCGTGCCGCTGCTCTCGCAGGGCAGCGCGCTCGCGGGGCTGTTCGGCGGCGCGTTCGGCGCGATCGCGGGGTTCGCGCTTGCCGCTGTTCGCCGGGGCCGATGAGCCAGGAGCGCTACACCGCCGAGGAGGTCGACGCCGCCGTCGCGGCGCTGTCTGACCCCGAGCGCCTCGGCCACGCGCAGGAGATCGTCACGCACGCCGCGCCGGGCCTGCAGGCCGTGTTGGGCAACGCGCTGGCGCAGGGCGGCTGGTTTGACCAGGCGCACGAGGCGCAGCTCGCCAGCGCCGCCGGCACCGAGGATCCGGGCGAGCGCGCCGCGGCGATCCAAGCGCTCGTCGAGGAGGAGACGCGGCTGGGGATGCTCGTAGGAGTGTCCGTCGGCTTCGAGCTCGCGCGGGAGCTCGCCGCGCGTCGCCACGACAGCGAAGCAGCAGGGGGCGAGGGATGACGCACGCGATCGTGCTCGTCGAGGCCGAACGCGACGTCATGTCGACGCTCGGCGGATCGCTGGCCGAGGTCGAGGGCGTGCGGGTCACGCCGTTCATCTGTTACGACCTGCGCTTCGCCGACGAGTTCTGGGACACCGCGGCTCGCACCGATTGCTACGTCATCCCGGCCAACTGGCCGGACACACGCCGGGCGCACTGGACCGCGCTGCTGCAGGGCCGCGCGGTGGAGAACCAGGCCTACGTCGTGGGCTGCAACCGCGTCGGCGACGGCGGCAAGCTGCACTACACCGGCGACAGCCGGATCATCGACCCCATGGGTGAGATTCTGGCCGCTGCCAGCAACGGCGAGACGATGCTGCTCGCGGACGTCGACGCGGAGTTCGTCACC
>JAHWJM010000176.1 GCA_019348435.1 Actinomycetota bacterium | reverse complement strand
CAGTGCGAAGAACGACAACAGCAGCAGCGCGTTCCCAGCCACCGGCCCGGTCGTCCCCGGCACGCGCGCGACCCTTCGCGGCAGTGTGGCAGCTGCCCCGGCAGCCGCTCCGATCGAGGTGAAACGCGCCATCTGGGCTGCGAACCAGCTCCGGACAAAGCCCTACCGCTACGGCGGCGGTCATCGTTCGTTCAACGATTCCGGCTACGACTGCTCCGGCACGGTGTCCTTCGCACTGCGCGGCGGCGCCAAGCGGTGGCTGAAGTCCCCGCTGGACTCCGGCAGCTTCATGCGCTGGAGCGCCAAGGGCGCCGGCAGCTGGATCACGGTGCAGCGCTGGAACGGCAAGCGCTGGGTCCCGCGATTCGACGTGCTGTTGAGCGCCGGCGGGCGCTATACGGCGCGGCTGCGCGCGACCGGCCTGTACCGCGTGCGCTTCGCGGGTGAGTCGGGCCCGAGCGTGCGCGTGCGCTGACGGCGCGGGCGCCTACGTCCCGGTGTAGACGCGCGTCAGCTGCTCGGCCACGCAGACGGGCTTCAGCGCGCCCTCGCTCTCGAACGTGAGCTTCATCGTGATCTGCGCACCGCCGAGGACGTCCTCGACGTCGACGAGCGTGGCCCGCATGCGCACGCGGTTGCCGACCGGCAGCGGCGCCGGGAAGCGCACCTTGTTGAGGCCATAGTTGACGGCGAAGGCGAAGCCTTCGAAGGCGACGATCTGCTTGGCGAACCGGGGGTGCAGCGAGAGCGTGTAGTAGCCATGAGCGATCGTTCCGCCGAACGGCGTCTGGGTCGCGCGCTGCGGATCGGTGTGGATCCACTGGTCGTCGCCGCTCACCGCCGCGAAGTCGTCGACGTCCTCCTGCGTCACCGGGTGCCAGTCGCTGACGCCGAGCTCCTCGCCAACCTGGGCGCGCATCTCGTCGATGCCGTTGATCGTACGCATGCGCGCCAGCTTAGTGCGAGCCCGCGGAGGCGGGGTGGGCACCGCAGCGCATCGCAATAGCCTCCACGTCCGTGCCCGCACCAGTCCGTCCGCTGCTCGCAGTCGATGCCCCATCGCTGCTGTATCGCGCGTTCTTCGCGCTGCCGCAGAGCATCACCGACGACGACGGCCAGCCCGTCAACGCGCTGCTGGGGATGGCGAACCTCGTGCTCTTCGCCGTCGAGCGCCACACCCCGCGGGCGGTCGTGCTGTGCTGGGGCGCGGAGTCGGCCGATTACCGCACCGCAGCGTTTGCGGCCTACCACGCCGATCGCCCGCCGATGCCGGCCGAGCTCGAGCGCCAATGGCGCGACGCCCCGGGCTTCTTCGGCGCCTTCGGGTGGCGTAGCGAGTCCGTCGACGAGCTCGAGGCCGACGACCTGCTCGGCTCGCTCGCGCAGGTCGAGTCGGCCGCGGGCGGCGAGACCCTCCTGTTCACCGGCGACCGTGACATGTTCCAGTGCGTCGGCGACACCGTCACGGTGCTCTTCCCGCGCGGCGGCAAGGACGGACCGGAGGTCGTCGATGCGCAGAGCGTGCGCGAGCGCTACGGCATCGAGCCCGAGCAGGTGGCCGACTTCATCGCCCTGCGCGGCGACCCGTCCGACGGGCTCCCCGGCGCGAAGGGAATCGGTGCCAAGACCGCGCGCGACCTGCTGCGCGCGCACGGCACGCTCGAAGGCGTGATCGCCGCGGCGTCGAAGCCCGGCCTCATGACCCCGCGCCAGGCGGGCGCGCTGACCGACGACCCGGACGCGCTGCGCGCCTTCAAGGACATCGCGACGCTGCGCCGCGTGAACCTCGCGCGGCCGCCCGACGCGCCGCTGGACCGGGCCGGCGCCGCGGCCGCCGCGCGAGCGCGCGGCATGAACCGCCTCGCCGAGCGGCTGGGCGGGTGAGGCCCGCGACCGAACGTTCCGCCGCTCGATTCGGGCATCATATAGGGGCAGTGCGTCTCCTCTCCGCCCTCGCGGCGGTCGTAGCGCTTGCTCTCGTGCTGCCGCACGCTGCCCGCGCCGCCGACCCGCCCGGACCGGTCATGCTCGCGCAGGGCTGGAACTTCGCGCACGACCACGCCGACGAAGGCCTGGCCGACAACTGGCAGGGCGGGCTGCGCGGCACCGGCTGGGAGCCGGTGACGGTTCCCCACGTCGCCGAGGTGAGCACGGACCCGTCGGTGTTCTACGGCTCGATCGGCTGGTATCGGATCAGCTTCACCGGCCCGCAGACGCCCGAGGGGCTCGGCTGGGCGCTGCGCTTCGAGTCGGTGCGCCGGATCGCGCGCGTCTGGCTCAATGGTCGCGAGCTCGGCGACCCGCACACCGACCCCTACACGCCGTTCGAGCGAGCCGCCACCGGCCTGCGCCCGGGCCAGCCCAACACCCTCGTGGTGCGCGTCGACTACCGCCGCGACGAGAAGCTGCGCGAGGGCTGGTGGAACTGGGGCGGCATCACGCGCCAGGTCTCGCTGGTGGCGCGCGGGCCGGTCGTCATGCACGACGCCGGCCTGCTGCCGCGCCGCGTCTGCGTCGAGTCGACCTGCGCCTGGAACGTGCTCGTCGACGGCTGGCTGGAGAACCGCAGCGAGAGCGTGCAGCAGCCCGCCGTCGCAGTCCGGCTGCAGTCGCCCGACGGCGAGGTGTCCGAGGGCGTCGAGCAGCCGCGTGCGCTGCGCCCCGGCGAGCGCGTGCGCGTGCGCTTCGCAGTGCCCATCCGGGGCAAGCCGAAGCTCTGGTCTCCCGAGCATCCCGATCGCTACGCCGGGACGATCTCGACGCGCGCGGGCGACCGGGTCGTGCAGGTCGACCAGCGCAACATCGGGCTGCGCACCGTCGACGTCAGCAACGGGATGCTGCGCCTCAACGATCGCGTGCTGGACCTGCGCGGCGCCTCGATCCAGGAGGACGTCCCGGGTCGCGGCCCGGCGATGACCGATGCGGATATCGAGACGACGGTCGACGAGCTCAAGGCGCTCGGCGCCAACGTGACGCGCGCGCACTACCTGCTCGACCCGCGCCTGCTCGAGCGCTTCGACCAGGAGGGCATCCTCGTCTGGAGCCAGGCGCCGGTCTATCACCGCGACGACCTGCTCAAGACGCCCCGCCAGCGCTCGCACGAGCTCAACGTCGTGCGCAAGACGATCCTCGCGGCGCGCAACCATCCGTCGGTCATCACGCACTCGGTCGCCAACGAGCTGACGACGAAGCCCGACGAGCAGCGCTACTCGCGGGTGTGGATGGTCAACGCCGCCCAGCTCGCGCGCGACCTCGACCCGACGCTGCCGGTCTCGATCGACATCCTCTCCTACCCGAACATCCCGCGCCAGACGACGTACGACGCCTTCGACATGCTCGGCATCAACTCGTACTACGGCTGGTACGAGGGCAAACCGGATCAGTCGGTGGCCGACATCGACGACCTCGCGCCCTACCTGCGCGCGACGCGCGAGAAGTATCCCGGCAAGGCGCTCGTGATCACGGAGTTCGGCGCCGAAGCCAGCGAGCCCGGCCCCGCCGACGTCAAGCAGACCTACGCCTTTCAGACGCAGTACCTCAAGCGCAACCTGGACATCATCGACCGGCTGGGCTTCATGGGCGGAGCGATCTACTGGACGGCGCGCGAGTTCGCCGTCAAGCCCGCGTGGGACGGTGGCGCTCAGATCCCCCGGCACAAGCGCGACGCGTTTCACCGCAAGGGCCTGATCTCCTACGACGGCAAGATCAAGCCCGCCTTCAACGCCGCAAAGGAGGCGTTCGAGGCGACGCCCCTCTACCGAGACGATCCGGCCGCCGTGGCCCGGGCCGAGCTGTCGGGCCGCGGCTCGTTCATCCTGCGCGCGCTGTTGTTCCTCGGCGTCTTCGGCTTCGTCGGCGCAGTGCTCGCCTTCGACGTGTGGTGTTTGCGTGACATCTGGCGGGCCTGGCGCCCGCGCAGCGAGGGGCAGGTCGTCGAGCTGCCCACGCGGCGCGTGGCGTAGGGACGCATCGCGCGCGAGCCTCGCGGGCAGACCGCAGGCATGACCTCAGATAGAGATGACCGCAGCCCCGCGCAGGCGGCCGAGACCGCCGACGAATCCCGTGAGATGGAGCAGCGCCTCGAGCAGCTCGACGAGCACATCACGGACGCCGCGAAGAAGGCGGACGCAGGGCGCCCCAGCGGGGAGCCGCCCGAGGGCGATCCGCTCGACGAGCTGGCCGGCGACGAGACCGACGGCGTCGATGACCCTGAGGGTCCTGTCGTCGACCCGCCTTGAGTGCCCGTGCCGGCGAGATCCTGTGCGGGTGCGCCCGCCGCTGCGCCTGGACGGATGACGGCTTTCCTGGACGCGCACGCTATCGTCCGTGACGTCAGACAGCGACGGCGACCGGAGGGCTGAGACATTCTCAGTTGGAACGTCCCCCTGCCACACAAGCCTGATCTTCTGATGGCCGAGGCCCGCCCCATGCGGGCCTCCGCCCTTTAAGCAGCGCGTGCGTCGGCGCAACGGGAACGTCGACCGGCACCCGCCGGTCGCGGGGGCCCTCGGCACTCACGGCGAGGTCAGGGTGTGAACTTCACCGTCAGCACGTCGCCGTCGCGCATCGCGTAGTCGCGCCCCTCGAGGCGCAGCGTGCCGCGGTCGCGGGCGCCCGCGTAGCCGCCGGCCTCCACGAGCGCCTCCCAGCCGACGACCTCGGCGCGCACGAAGCCGCGCTGGATGTCGGAGTGGATGTGGCCGGCTGCGTGCCAGGCCGTCAGCCCCCGCTTCAGGTGCCAGGACTGTGCGGGCTTGTCCTCGCCGGCGGTGAAGAACGCGATCAGATCCAGCAGCGAGAACGCCCCGCCGACGACACGTTGCAGGCTCGACTCGGCGATCCCGAGGTCGGCGCGCATGGCGGCGGCGTCCTCGTCCTCGAGCTCTGCCAGCTCGGCCTCGATGCGGCTCGAGACGGCGACGGCGCCCGCGCCCTGGGCGGCGGCATGCTCGGCGATCGCAGCGGGCACCTCGTCGTCGCCCTCGTCGACGTTGGCGACGAACAGGACGGGCTTGGCCGTGAGCGGGCCGAGGTCGCGCAGCGCGTGCGGCGCCTCGGCGGGCGGCGGCACGGTCCGCGCCGGCTTGCCGGCGTGCAGCGCCTCGATGAGCTCGCGCAGCCACGCCTCCTCGGCGATCGCCGCCCGCTCGCCGCCGCGCGCTGTGCGCACGACGCGGTCATGGCGTCGCTCGGCCTGCTCGAGGTCGGCGAAGATCAGCTCGGTCTCGATCGTCTCGATGTCGGCGAGCGGGTCGACGCGGCCCTCGGGGTGCAGGATCGAGTCGTCGTGGTGAGCGCGCACGACGTGGATGATCGCGTCGGTCTCGCGGATGTTCGCCAGGAACCGGTTGCCCAGTCCCTCTCCGCTGTGGGCGCCGGCGACGAGCCCCGCGATGTCGTGGAAGTCGATCGTGTCCGGCACGACGTTCGACGCGCGCACGGTCTTCGCGACCGCGTCGAGGCGCTCGTCGTCGACCGCCACGACGGCGATGTTCGGCTCGATCGTCGTAAACGGATAGTTCGCGGCGTCGACGCCGGCCCGCGTCAGCGCGTTGAACAGCGACGACTTCCCCGCGTTGGGCATCCCGACGATGCCGACCTTCATCGCGAGCCGCGGCCTTCCGGCTCGGCGCACGCGCCTGTCGGGCGATGACGCGCTGTCATCGGGGGCGTCCGGTCGTCCCGACAACCGTGCCCAGCAGCGCCCCGGCGGTCGCGCCGTCGGCGACGTCCGCCGCCTCCCCGACGCCCGGTGCGAACTCGGCCATCGCCGCGCGGTAGGCCGTGTCCGCCCACAGGTCCGTCGCCCGGGCCGCGTGGTCGCGGTACTGCGCGTCGAGCTGCTCGCCGCTCAGG
>JAHWJM010000175.1 GCA_019348435.1 Actinomycetota bacterium | reverse complement strand
AAGAAGGCGTCGACCGGCGCCTGGAAGGTGCCGTGCAGCAAGAAGGGCACGGCGCCGACAACGGCGGCGGCCACCCAAGCCGCAGTCACCGCGAAGAAGCCGTCGCGCGCGCGGAACGGAATCGACCGCAAGCGCCGTGCGGAGGCTAGCCCGAGCACGCTGAGCGGAATCACTCCTGCGGCCGGTGCCCCGAACGCCAACGCGCCGCCACCGCCCGCGACGAGCGCCACGGCGAAGCAGACGAGCATGCCGAGTCCGACGGCGAGCAGCGCTCCGGAGACGACCGGCACGATGAGCTGCGCGTTGAGGTTGGGCCCCAGCCGGCCGCGGCGCCTCACGCTACGGCATCGAACGTCTGGTGCAGTTTGGCGACGCCCTGCCGGACGTTGAAGACCACGAGCCGATCGCCCGCTCGCAGGCGTTCGTCGTTTTGGGGGATCAGGACGCGGTCGTGGCGAACGATCGCGGTGACATGCGTCAGCGCATCGGAGTTGACCGCCGCGAGCGTGCGACCTTCGGCCTTGCAGCCTGCATCAGCTTGCACCTCGACGACTTCCGCCCCTCCGCTCAGCAGGTACATGGCGTGCACGTTCGGTCCGCGTACCGCGCGCAGGATCGCCTCGGCGGTGACCAGCCGCGGCGAGAACGACGCGTCGATGCCGAGCGCGTCGACGAGTGGCGTGAACTCCTCGCGTGAGACGATGGCCAGTGACAGGCCCGCTCCGAGCTGATGGGCGTGCAGCGCCGCCAGCAGGTTGGAGCGATCGTCGCCGGCGCATGCGACGAACGCCCCGGCGCGATCGACGCCGTGGGCCAGCAGCGCGTCCTTGCCGACGCCCTCCTCGTGCAGGACGGTCGTTCCGGCGAGCTGCTCGGCGATCTGCCACGCGCGTTCGGCGTCCCGTTCCATGATCGTCACGTTGAAGCTGCGGGCGGCCTCGAGGCGGCGGGCGAGCGGCAGCCCGATACGGCCGCCGCCGAAGATGATCACGTCGCGCACGCGCTTGGCAGAACCGGCGATATGCGCCACAACGGGTTCGATGTCCTCGCGCGCGGCGGCCACGAGGATGTGGTCTCCGACCTTCGCGCGGTGACCGGGCTCCACGGCGATCGCGCGACCGTCGCGTATCAAGCCGAAGACGAAGCTCGGGCGGACGATGCGCCGAGCACCGAACGGTTGTCCGACCAGTGGCGAGCGGTGCGTCAGTATCGACTCGGCGACGGCCACCTTGCCTCCCGCGAAGTACTCGACGTGCACCGCCCCCGGCAGTAGGATCGCCTCGGCGAGGTCCTCGGCCGTCGCGAGGTCGGGATTGATCACGAAGTCGATGCCGAGCTGATCGCGCGCAAACGACTCGTCGGCGCCGAAGTACTCCGCGTCGCGCACCCGCGCGACGGTCTGCTTGGCGCCGAGTTGGTGCGCGACCAGCGCCGCGATCACGTTGACCGGGTCGCTCTGCGTGACCGCGCACAACAGGTCCGCCTCGCCGGCCCCCAGCTCCCGCAGAAACTTCGGCGACGCACCGTCGCCCGCCACGACCAGCGCATCGAGGTCGCCCTGCAGCGCCGCTACGCGCGTAGCGTCGGAGTCGACGACGGTCACGTCGTGGCGGTCGCTGCTCAGCGTCCGGGCGATGTGCTGCCCGACCTCGCCGATCCCGATGACGATCACTCGCATAGCCGCATTCTGCCTGCACCGCAGCCAAATGCACGCGACCGTCGAATTTCGCCGCGGTGCCGGGGAACGTTCATGGTGTAACGCAAACGAGAATCATTCGCTGATATGCTCTCCGGCGGTGACCGCTCGCCAGATCATCTCCGGGTTCGCGACCGGCCTCGCCGCCGTCGTTCTCGCCGCCTGCGGTGCAGGCGACGGGAACGCGGAGCGCGCTGCCACCGGTGACATCGCCGTTGTCGCCACGACGACGCAGCTCGGCGACTTTGCTCGTCAGGTCGCCGGCGACCGCGCCGCCGTTCGCCAGATCCTGGCCGCCAACTCCGATCCGCACGATTACGAGCCGCGTCCGAGCGACGTCAAGGCGGTGACGGGTGCAGCGGTCGTGCTGCGCTCCGGGGGAGGTCTCGACGACTGGCTGGATGGCGTGCTGCGAAACGCCGGCTCGCAGGCGCAGAGCGTGACGCTGCTCGACGCGGTCCGCACGCGCGAAGATGAGGGACAGGAGGGCGACGGCGGTTCGCGTGACGGCGGGGGCCACGAGGACGCGTCCGACATCGATCCGCACTGGTGGCAGGACCCGCGCAACGCGATGTCCGCCGTCCGCGAGATCCGCGACGCGCTCGTGTCCGCCGATCCGGGGGGCCGCGACGCCTACGCCGCCACCGCGGAGCGCTATCTGGCCCGGCTGGGCGATCTCGACCGGGCGATCGCCGCCTGCATGGCGGGCGTTCCTGAATCGAAGCGCAAGCTGGTGACCGACCACGACGCGCTGGGCTATTACACCGACCGCTACGACATCGACGTCATCGGGACGGTTATTCCCGCTCGGTCGACACAAGCGCAGGCATCGGCGGGCGAGGTGGCGCGCCTCGTGCGCACCATCCGCGCCGCGGGCGTCACGACGATCTTTCCGCAGGGCTCGGGCAACCAGAAGCTCACCCGGGCGATCGCGCGCGATGCCGGGGCGAAGGTCGGTCCCGCGCTGTATGCCGACTCGCTCGGCGCTCCCGGCACGGATGGGGCGACGTACATCGGCTCGATGAAGGCGAACACGAGGGCGCTCGTGAACGGCTTCACCGGCGGTCGCCACGCCTGCCGTCTGTAAGCGCGGGCGCGATGGCCGATGCGCGCGGACAGCTGGACGCCGCGCGGGCTCGCTCGGCGTGTCGCGCCGGTAGCGTGCGGGCGATGAAGGTCGAACTTCTCTATTTCGATGGCTGCCCGAACCACGAGGCGCTGTTGTCGCGTCTGCGCGAGCTGCTCGCATCGGCCGGCGTGACCGCCGACGTCGAGCTCGTCGACGTCGACGCGCCCGACGCCGCTGAGCGAGCGCGCTTCCTCGGCTCGCCACGGTCCGCATCGACGGCCAGGACGTCGAGCCCGGCACCGAGCAGCGCAGCGACTTCGGCCTCAAGTGCCGGCTGTTCGCCACACCCGACGGGCTGCGCGGAACTCCCACAGACGAATGGGTGCTCGCGGCGCTGCGACACGCACAGGAGTAGCGGTTGCGCTCTGCGCAGCGGCGGGTTCACCCGGCCACGCGCACAGCGCCAAGCCGCGGTCCGGATTTGTCGCCGAGGTTGTCGCGAGTCGCGAGATATGTAACGATCGTTGCATTGGGCGATGAGCCTCCTGCGTTATGCGCAACCCCATCCGTGACGAAACCGATGCCTTTCATCTCGCGGTCGGCGGCGCGGGACTGACCGCGACCTCGGTCGCGATCGGCGCGTTCGTCAACCCGATCGCCGGCGGGGCACTCTTTGCCGGCGCCCTGCTCGGGGCGCTCGTGTGGGAGATCTCCAGTCAGGATCCAGATCGTCGTCGGCCACTGGGCGAAGCGGCCGCCGAGGGCCGCCGCGGCGCGACCTCGCAGCGATCGCGAGTGCTGGTCGTCGCCAACCGCACCCTGCAGGGTGAGGAACTTGCGGCCAGCCTGCGAGACCGCGCGATCGGCGGCAGCGAGCTGCGTATCGTCGCTCCGATCCTCGTCTCCCGCGCGCGGTACCTCGCCTCGGACGTCGACAACGAGATCGAGGAGGCACATCAGCGCCTCGCCGCCGCGCTCGCCTGGGCACAGTCCGAGGGACTCGACGCCAGGGGCAAGGTCGGCGACCCGAACGTCGCACTCGGCGCGATCGAAGACGAGCTGCGCGTGTTCGCGGCCGACGAGGTGCTGATCTCAACCTATCCCCCAGGCATGTCGAACTGGCTTGAGACCGGCATCGTCAAGCGCCTGCGAGAGGAACTCGACATCCCCGTGACGCACGTGATCGTCGATCCGAACCGCACGCAGCTGCCCGTTCAGCAACAGACCACCGGCTGAGCACCGCCGGATCGGCAGGCTGCCGGCCTCTCGGCAGGGCGGCGTGACTCGCTCGGCAACTACGTGTCGAGCGATTGCGATCGGGGGGTAGACACGAGGCACGACGCAACGAACCAAGGAGGGCTGATCGGTGAAGATCCTCCAGCGACAACCACCACCGCAACGCCATGGCCGCCGCAAGCTCCCCGGGGTCGTGCTGTTCGCGGCGGGCGCCGCTACGGCCCGGTTGGCGGGCTACCTCGACAAGCGCCGCCGGCACATCGCCCGCGATCGCGCCGCGGCCGCGGCGCGCGATCTCGCGCAGGCCGCCGAGCGCAAGGCCCGCTACACCGCCGGCTTGGTGACCGGGGCCCTACAGGAGACGGCGACGCCGCTGCGGCGCCGCCAGCGCGAGTACGACGACGTGACGCTCGCGCGGAAGGTCGAGAGCGAGCTGTTCCGTCCGGCCGATGCGCCGAAGGAGAGCGTCAGCATCAACGTCCACAACGGAATCGTCGAGCTCCGCGGGCAGGTCAAGCGTCCCGAGGACATCAAGGAGCTCGAGGCGGCAACGCAGAAGATCGAGGGCGTCAAGAACGTGCACAACCTGCTGCACACGGCGGGGTCGCCACCGAAGCATTCGCCTGCCGGTCAATCCCGATGACGACTTCGTCTGCTGATCGTCGCGCCGCGCGCCCGCGCCGAGCGTCGGCTGGGTGCTGATCGCGCAATCCGCCACATCACATGCCGCGACGGCGCCAGGTCCTGGACGGCCGAACTGCTCGCTTTCCGCGGCTGCCTTACGCGCAGGCGCCGTCGGCCTCGAACCAGCCCGGCCGCCAGGGGTGGGATATCCGCCAGCGCGCTGAGCAAACGCAACTCGCGTCCGAGCGAGCTGCGCGGACGAAAAGCGACGCTGAAGATTTCGTGTAACAGCGGTTGCATTGCCGACTGCAAGCGCTACGCTTCTAAGGCGGTCGTCGACCCGTGGGAGCGATGGCAGCAACGTTCGATGGCGGTATGCCGAGCTCTGATCTCAGGAGCGCCGGATAGCCCTCACAACTCATCGTTGTCCGAGGGGAGGCGTCCACCATCCGAAACAGCATCGCCCGCTCGCAGTACGACCCTGCGGCGCTTCGCGTCGACGTTCATCCGCAACGCGATGCAGTGCGCGTCGCGCCCGGCGGTGAACTCGACCTCGCGAACGCCGCCACACTTCAGGCGCAGCTCGACGAGCTGCGCGGCGCGGGCTTCCAGCACGTCATGCTGGACCTGCGCGAGCTGACCTTCATCGACTCCAGCGCGGTGCGGCTCATCCTCAGGGAGGACCGCCTCGCGCGCAGCGCCGGCCGTCGCTTCTCGCTGATCCAGGGTCCGCCTGCCGTGCAGCGCGTGCTGGATGTCTGCGACGTGTTGGACCGGCTGGACTTCGGCGAACCCGTCGCGGCGCGATCGGTCGTTCGCCGTGCGCCAAGCGGATCTGCGGCGCTGGACCGGCCCCATCTGGGCATCGCGTTTCAGTGCTACCTGGCCGAGCTTCGCCAGCAGGGCCGAGCGACGAGCCGGCTGAGCGCACGCAGCACCCGACGCACCCACGCCCACTGAGATACGGCGCGACGCCGCTCTGCGCCTACTGTCCGGAGGCCGACGGCGTGTCCTGCGACTGGTAGGTCGCGGCGTGCCGGCTCGTTCGCCAGGCGCGCGCGGCCGGTCGATGGTGAGGGTTCCGTCCGGCTGGCTTCGTTGGCCGTCGTCGCCAAGCGTCATGACGCTGACACAGCCGGTTCTCAGCCAGCACCCCGGGCGGAGGGGCGGGTAGCCGCGTAACGTGCCGCGATCCATCTGGAATGGGACGATCACGCTCGGGACGATCGCCGTCCCGATCAAGGTCTACTCGGCGGTG
>JAHWJM010000174.1 GCA_019348435.1 Actinomycetota bacterium | reverse complement strand
ATACGTCCAAGCCGCTGTTCGGTCGCGCAGTCGAGCTCGACCTGCTGACCAGCCGCTTACGCGGCGTGGCCGCCGGCGGCGGCCTGCGGTGCGTCGTCCTGGCCGGAGAGCCTGGCGTCGGCAAGACTCGGCTGCTCGCGGAGGCCGGTCGCATCGCGCAGTCCGAGGGGGCGACGGTGCTCTACGGTCGCTGCCACGAAGACGCCCCCTTCCCGTACGCCCCGTTCGTCGAGGCGCTGCGCGGGTACGTCGCGGCCACCACCCCGGAGCGCCTGCGCGTCGACGCAGGGCCCGGCCTCGCCCAGGTCGCGAAGCTCGTCCCGCAGCTCGCCGAGTGGTCCTCCGACAACCCGACGCCCGCGGCGGACGACTCGGCGATCGACGGGTTGCGGCTCTTCGACGCGATCACGTCGCTGCTGTCCGGCGTGGCACGCTCGGCAGCCGTCGTGCTGGCGCTCGACGACCTGCACTGGGCAGACCGGCCGACGCTGCGCGTCCTCGACCATCTGGCTCGCGCGGCGCCATCGTCCTCGATCCTCGTCCTCGGCACGTACCGCGACACCGAGCTGGGCGATGGCGACCCGTTCCGCGAGACGCTGGCGAGGCTGCGGCGCGAGCGCATCCTCGAGCAGGTGCGCATCGGCGGTCTGGAGCAGGCCGCCGTCGCCGAGCTCGCGCGCGCTTCATCAGAAGGCACGCCGCCGGACGAGCTCGTGCGCGCCGTGTTCGAGGAGACCGAGGGCAATCCGTACTTCGTCGAGGAGTTCATGCGTGAAGTCGACGAGACGGAAAAGGGAAGACCGCAGCCGATCGCCGACCTGCTGGCCGAGATCGGAGTCCCGGAGAGCATCCAGGATCTGATCGGCCGTCGGCTCACGCGGTTGAGCGATTCCACGAGAACGATCGTCTCGGCTGCCTCCGTCATCGGGCCCGAGTTCGACATCGAGGTCCTCGCCGGTGTCACGGCGACCGCGAACGACACGCTGATCGATGCGCTCGAGGAGGCGCTGGCGAGCTGCGTGATCGCGGAGCTGCCGCGGGCCGCGGGCCGCTTCATGTTCGCGCACATACTCGTCCGGGACACGCTCTACGCGCGCCTGTCGGCAACCCGGCGAGCACGCCTTCACGGTCACGTCGGGCGTGCGATCGAGGAGCGCTGCGGCGATCGCCTCGATGACCAGCTGCCCGCGCTCGCCCGCCACTACGAGCTTGCCGGCGATGCCGGCAAGGCGCTGCGCTATCACATCCTGGCGGGCGACGCCGCCGTCCGTGTCCACGCCGCCGATGATGCCTCCGAGCACTACTCGCGCGCGCTGCAGGCGGCCGCGCGGCTCGGACGCGACGTCGAGGATCGCGCTGTCTACAGCGTCTGTCGCAGTCGCGCCGCGTTGCGCCAGCGCACCGGGGACCTGCGCGGCGCGCTGGAGGACGGCGAGGCGGCCGTGCTCGGCGCCAGGGCAGCCGGCGACGCCCGCGCCGAGATCGACGCGCTGAACCAGTGCGGCGGCTTCGTCCGGCGCTTTCAAGACGTCGAGGGGGCTATCGCCTGGCATGAGGGTGCGCTGCGAGTCGCCCAGGACGTCGGCGATGTGCGCGCGCAGGCGGCGACGCTCGCTCGCTTGTCGATCATCTATTCGGCGCAGATGCGTCTCGACGAGGCCGTCCGGTTCGGAGACCGTGCGCTTCAGATCGCGCAGGACGCAGGCCACGACGACGCGATCGCCGTCGCGCTGGACGCGGTGAAGCTCGCGGCGCTTCAGATCGGCGACCTCACCATGCTCGACGAGGCGACGGCGCGGCTGCTGGCGCTTCAGCACGAGGCGGGAGCGGATTGGCGGCTGCACTGGCTTGACGACTGGGTCCTGCTCGAACGCGCCTTCGTCTCGATCGCCGGCGCGCGCTGGGAGCAGGCGCTCGCGGCGGTTGAGGAAGCGTTGCGCGCAAACCGGCTGCTGCGCAACAGGTTCTCCGAGCCGGTGTTCCTCGACGCCCTCTGCTGGACCCATCGCAGCCGAGGCGATCATGAGCGCGCGATCGTGCACGGCAGCGAGGCGGTCGAGCTCGCGCAGATGCTGGGGGGCTCGGAGTGGTCCGCTTGGACGAACGCCACGCTGGGCTGGACGATGCTCGAGGCCGGCTACGCCACGCGGGCCGCCGAGCGCCTGGAACACGGGATGCGAGCAGCCGAGGCGATCGGCGCACGCGCGCAGCTGCTGCGCTGCACGGCCTTGCTTGCCTGGGCGAGCTGGGAGCTCGGACACGGCGAGCGCGCCCTGGCGCTGGCGGACCGCGCCGAGGCACTGGTCGCGACGATCACCGCGCCACCGCGAAGGACGTTCCTCCTGGGGGCGCACGCGCCGCTGGCGGTCGCTCGCGTCCGGCTCGCCGCCGGAGCAGCGCAACACGCACAGCAGCTCGTCGCGCCGGTGCTCGCAGCGGCGCACGAGTCAGGCTGGCTGGAGACGATCGCCCACGCCTCGCTGCTCGAGGGGAGCTGTCGCATCGCGCTCGGAAGCTGTGAGGCGGGCGCAGTCCTGATCGAGGACAGTTTTCAGCTCGCACGTGGCGCCGGACTGCGGTGGGTGCAGCGCGAGGCTCAGGCGAAGCTGGAGGAGCTCACAGCAGCTCGGCGATGAGGGACGCCGCGCGGCGCGCCCCAGCGGTCTCGACGGGCAGGTAGTCAGGCTCGCTGGAGATCGCGTCGCAGATCGCCTGTCCGATGACGTCAGCCGGCGAGTCGGCATACTCCATCCGCCTTCCCGCGCGGTAGCGGTCGAGGCGGTGCGCCACGTGGATGCGCTGCTCGAAGTGACGCGCCAGCGGGAAGTAGATGAACGGGCGGCGGTTGGCGGTGAGCTCCATCGCGGTGCTCAGCCCGCCCTGCAGGACGGCGACGTCGCAGGCCGCGAGATGACGGTGAAGGTCGTGGACGTAGGGATGCACGTCCACGCCGGCAGGGGCGCCGACCGCCGCGGGATCGATGCGTGGCCCGGCGACCAGCACCATGCGCAGATCCGGCACGAGTCGCTTCGCCTGCGGATAGGCGGCCGCGACGCGGCGCAGCAGGTGCGTCCCCACGCCGGAGCCGCCGACCGTGACGATGCAGACCTTCTCGCCCGGCCGGTAGCCGAGCTCCGCGCGCAGCCCCTCGCGATCTGCTTCCGGCTCCGTACCGGTGATGTAGCCGGCGAAGTCGAAGTGCTCCATCGTCCAGTCGCGGATCAGCGGAAGGTCCGGTCCGAGGCGGTCGGCGACGATGTCGTCGCCGTCGCCGACGAAGATCGAGCGGTCGCGGACCCGCGGGTAGCGCTCGATGTGCTCGACCATCTCGGCGTTGTAGTCGGCGGTGAGAAACGCCTCGCGCTCGCCGCCGGCGGGCATCGGCAGCCAGCCGACGAAGTCTGTCAGCCACGCGTACGCCGCCGTCTTGAGCTCGGGGTTCTCGTGCAGGTGGTGATCGACTTCCCAGCCTTCGTCGGCGATCCACAGGTCATACGGCTCGCTCTCCACGATGTCGTGGAAGACCATGAAGTTCGCCACGAAGATCTCGTCCATGCGCCGCCACGCCTCGAAGCAGTTCAGCTCGTGCCCGGTTGATTCGGACGCGAAGTGGGCCGACTCGCTGGCGAGATGCCGGCTCGCCGGATGGATCCGCTCGCCGTCAGCCTCGAGCACGCGCGTGACCGGGTCCTGTGCGAGCCAGTCGATCTGCAGGTCGGGCACGAGCGCGCGCAGCTCGCGCGCGATCGCGACGTCACGGCGCGCATGTCCGAGGCCGATCGGAGACGAGACGAACAGCGCTCGCCGGGGGCGCGACGCAGCGCGAACGAAGCTCGAGCCGCGCGTCGCAGACGGGGCGACGAAGTCGCGGAGCAGCAGGTTGAACCGCACCGGATCTCGTGCTTCAGGGGCGTGGCCTCCGCCCTCGATCGTCAGCAGCTCGCCACCGGTCGCCTCCGCGAGGCGCCGGCCGCGCTCGAGCGGCGCGAGCCCGTCCTCGGTGCCATGGACGACGAGCACCGGGCAGCGCACCCGGGCGCACAGCGCGAGCGCCTCGTCCTCCGAGTCCATCCATCCCACGGCGACGGACTTCGCGAGCGTCTCCGGCGTCGTCTGCAGTCCCCAGGCGACGCTGTCCTCCAGCTGCTTCGTCGAGTGCGGCTCTGGGAAGACGTGCGGGTAGAAGAACTCGAGGAACCCGCGGAAGTCCTGCTGCCAGTAGTGGAAGTTGAACTTCTGCCAACCCTCGTAGCTCGGCAGGGGAACGTCGGGGGGGTACGCGAACCTGCCCGGGTGATTCGGCGAGAACGGGAGCGTCGGGCCGATGAAGAGCACGCCCTCGACGCGCTCGGGGTGGTTTGCCGCCAGCAACAGGCCGCGCTGCGCGGCGAGTGACGGCGCGACGAGGAACGCCCGCTCGGTGCGGCTGGCGTCCATGACGGCCAGCGCGTCCGCCGCGAACTGCTCCTCGCTGTAGGCCGACGGCTCCGCCGGATGGTCCGACAGGCCATTGCCGCGCGGATCGAAGGCGAGTGCGCGGAAGTGACGACCGAAGTACGGGAGCTGCGCCTTCCACAGCCGCGAGTGGAGGATCGTCCAGCTCGGCAGGAAGAGGATCGTCGGCGCAGAGTCACCGTATCGCTCCCAGTACACGCGAACCCCGTCGCGCTCGACGTAGCCTGCCTCGTCGGGATCGCAAGCCCTCGAATGGTCGCGCCCGAGCTCACCGTCGCCACGTCGCTTCATAGCGCAGCGTGCCCGGTACGGCAAAGCGCGCGTTCAGCGGCTGCCGGGACGCGAGGAATGAGCCGGCCGCTTGTGCGCTTGCTCTCTGCCGCACGTGAGCCTACCCTTGAGGTGTGCGTCGATGTTGATGCTCCACCGCCAGTAGTAGTCGCTGCGTTCGGCGGGCCCGCAGGTTGTTCGGCGCGTGGCCCCGCGCGCCGCCTACCCGCGCGCCGGCTTCGGCCGGCGTCCTGAGGCTGGGTAGTACGACGACCAGCGCTCCCGACGGGCGCAGGAGCAACGCGAGATGTTGCAGCACGTCGGCCGTTCCCGGCGGGAGGTCGAGGATGAGGTAGCAAGACCCCACGCCGCTCGCAACCCACGCCTTTACTCCTCATCTGCCGCTGGCGCCTGGGATACCGGATCGGGCTGCGCGACGGGGTTGATCCGATCGGCGTCATAGGCCAGCGAGTCGTCGGGTTGGACGGGCCAGGAGTCGAACGCCGGCGTTCGGAGGATCGCGTCGACGAGCTCGGTGGTGCCGCCGAGCAGCGTCGAGTCGAAGTCGATCTCGCTGGCCACGCACCAAGCTCGATCCGCCGGCCAGAACAGGTTCGGCGACTGCGGCACAAACCACTCCGGGCCGTGCCAGCAGCCGATCTGCAGCGCCGCCTCCAACCTCCGACCAGCTAACCGGACGCCCCGCGCGGTCGGTGGCTGGGTGGCAGATGCGAGCGTCGGCAGCGAACCCGCTCGTCGGGACAGTCGGGGTCACCGCCCCAAAGCGGCCCTCCAACCTCGAAGCGATCCAAGCACCTGCTGAAACATCGTCGCTGACACGCAACTCCCCGGCGACGGACGACCGACTGCTGTCGGCCGGCTGCGCCGCGATCACTGCAGAACGCGCGGCGAGTCCGTCGCGCCCAGCGCCGCGGGGTCGATCCCGACGATCCGCGCGATCCGCTCGCGTGCCGCCGCCGCGTCGACGGCGGGCACGTTCTTGACGAGCAGCGGTGGATCGTCGCCGTAGACGTCCTTTGCGCCCGGCGCGACGATCACGCCGTCGATCGCCTCGAGCTGCTCGCGCGCCGCGGCGTCGATCTCGTGCTCGCTCGGGATGCCGACGACGAAGAGCTGGCGGTAGCGCCGGCCGGCGTCGAGCGCGCCGTGGACGCGCTCCACGTCGATTCCGAAGCGCGTGGCGATTGCGAGC
>JAHWJM010000173.1 GCA_019348435.1 Actinomycetota bacterium | reverse complement strand
CTCGACGACGCGACGATCGCCCTGGCGTACGTCGTCATGGCGCTCGGGCTGAACATCATCGTCGGATTCGCCGGCCTGCTCGACCTCGGCTACGTCGCGTTCTTCGCGATCGGCGCCTACACGATGGGCTACTTCGGCTCCTTGTTTCACATCGAGGCCAACGGCGGCGAGGGCATCCACATCCTCGTGACCGGCGCCGCCGCAGAGCTGCCGGGCATTCACGTGAACTTCCTGATCGTCGTCGTGCTGGCGATCATCGCGACGACGATCGCCGGGATCCTCATCGGCCTGCCGACGCTGCGCCTGCGCGGCGACTACATCGCGATCGTGACCCTCGCCTTCGGCGAGATCGTCCACCGGTTCGCGATCAACGGCGACGAGGTCACCGCCTTCGGGACGAAGCTGACCAACGGCCGGCAGGGCATCACGCCCGTCGACAAGATCGACCTGCCGTTCATCGACCCGTTCACCTCGCTGAACCTGAGGCCCTGGTACTGGGTCGCCTTTGCGATGGTGCTCATCGCGCTGTTCGCGAACTTCCGGCTGCGCGACTCGCGGCTGGGGCGCGCGTGGATCGCGCTGCGCGAGGACGAGGTGGCGGCCGCCAGCATGGGCGTCCCGCTCGTGAAGACCAAGCTGCTGGCCTACGGGACGGGGGCGGCCTTCGGCGGCATGTCCGGCGCGTTCCTCGGCTCGTTCTTGAACACCGTCAACGCCGACCAGTTCCAGTTCTCGTTTTCGATCTTCGTCCTGGCGATGGTCATCCTCGGCGGCCTGGGCTCGATCTGGGGCGTCGTCATCGGCGCGATCGTGCTGTCGTTCATCATCAACCGCCTGATCCCCGACATCCTCAACGAGGTCCCGAGCAAGATCGGGCTGGACTTCGACCTGACCGAGCTGTCGTTCGGGATCTTCGGCTTCCTGCTCGTGATCATGATGGTGCTGCGCCCCGAGGGGATCATCCCGGAGCGACGACGACAGATGGAGCTGTCGGAGGGACTCGAGGATCTCGCGGGCGGCGACGACGGCGTCGTTCAGACGAGGGTGCCATGACCGGCGACACGGCGGACGGGCCGATCCTCGAGGCACACGACGTGACGAAGCAGTTCGGCGGGCTGACGGCGGTCAACGACGTTTCGTTCGTGATCCCGCGGCGCGCGATCGTCTCGCTGATCGGTCCCAACGGGGCCGGCAAGACGACGTTCTTCAACATCCTCACGGGGCTCTACAAGCCGACCCTGGGGCATGTGCGCTTCGATGGCCGCGACATCACCGGCGGTCGCCCCGACAAGATCATGGCCCTCGGGATGGCGCGGACGTTTCAGAACATCCGCCTGTTCGGCACGATGTCGGCGCTCGAGAACGTCATGGTCGGCCAGCACGCGCGCATGAAGGCCGGGCTCTTCGGGTCGATCCTGCGGCCGCCGCGCGTGCGGCGCGAGGAACGGCACGTGCGCGAAAAGGCGGCTGAGATGCTCGAGTACGTCGGGCTGCGGCCGGCGCTGCACGAGCAGCTGGCCACGAACCTGTCGTACGGCGACCAGCGCCGCGTCGAGATCGCCCGCGCGCTCGCGTCGGACCCCAAGCTGCTGCTGCTCGACGAGCCTACTGCCGGGATGAACCCGCAGGAGTCGGAGAACCTGACGCGCTTCATGGAGCGCCTGCGCGACGAGCGCGCCCTGTCGATCCTGCTCATCGAGCACGACATGAAGGTCGTGATGGGCGTTTCCGAGCACGTCACCGTGCTCGACCACGGCGAGAAGATCGCCGAGGGCGACCCCGCGACCGTCCGCAGCGACCCGCGGGTCGTCGAGGCGTACCTCGGCAAGCAGGAAGCCGAGCGCCAGCACCAAGGTGGCGAGGCCGGCTGATGGCGCTGCTCGAGATCGACGACATCCACACCTTCTACGGCAACATCGAGGCGCTGAAGGGCATCTCGCTCACGGTGGAGGAGGGCGAGTGCGTCACGCTGATCGGCTCCAACGGCGCCGGCAAGTCGACGACCCTGCGCTCGATCTCGGGGCTCACGCCGCCGCGGACGGGCGACATCCGCTTCAGCGGCGAGAACATCACGCGCACGCCGCCGTCGGACATCGTCAAGCTCGGGATCTCGCAGTCGCCGGAGGGACGGCGCTGCTTCCCGCGCATGACCGTGCGCGAGAACCTCGACATGGGGGCCTACCTGCGCCGCGACAGGGACGCGATCGCCGAGGACGTGGCCCGCGTGTACGACCTCTTTCCGCGCCTGCAGGAGCGCCAGCGCCAGAAGGCCGGCACGATGTCCGGCGGCGAGCAGCAGATGCTGGCCATCGGGCGCGCGCTGATGGCCCGGCCGAAGCTGCTGCTGCTCGACGAGCCGTCGATGGGCATCGCGCCGATCCTCGTCGAGCGCATCTACGAGACGATCGCCGAGATCAACGAGCAGGGCACGACGATCCTGCTCGTCGAGCAGAACGCCAACTACGCGCTCGCCGTCTCGCAGCGCGCGTACGTGCTCGAGACGGGCAGGATCGCGCTGAGCGACCGCTCGGAGGCGCTGCGCGCCAACCCCGACGTGCAGAAGGCATACCTCGGCGGATGACCGTCCTCGCGGTCATCGGGGAGCTCGCGCTGTACCTGCTCTACGGCTGGCTGCTGTCGGCGATCGTCGCGAGCTTCCTGTCGGGCAAGAAGGGCTACGGCGAGCGCATCGGCCTTGCCAGCGGGTTGCTGCTGACGTTCGTCGGCGTCCTGATCTGGCTGTTCGTGCCCGCCAAGCCGACGTCGGACTGGGGACGGCGCAAGCGGGCTCGCGACTGACACGGTCGCTCCCGCGGCCCTCAGGAGACCAGCGTGTCGCGCAGCGCCTCGTCGAGATCGGGATGCTGGAACTCGTAGCCGAGCTCGGCGGCTCGCCCGGGCACCATCCGCACGCCCTTGAGGACGATCTGGCTCATCTCGCCGTACATGAGCTTGATGGTGAAGCCGGGCACCGGTGCGACGGCGGGCCGGTTGATCGCATGCCCCAGCGCCTTGGCGAACCGCTTGTTCGTCACCGGCTCCGGCGCCGAGGCGTTGATCGCCCCGTTGAAGTCGTCATGGTCGATCGCCGCGAGGTAGATCCCGATGAGGTCGTCGCGGTGGATCCACGGCATGTACTGCTTGCCGCCGCCGACCGGGCCGCCGACCCCCGCCTTGAAGAAGGGCAGCATCTTCGCCAGCGCTCCGCCGCCGGCGTCGAGCACGATGCCGGTGCGCACGATCACCAGGCGCGTGCCGACCTTCGCCGTCTCGGCCTCGCGCTCCCAGCGCGCGCAGACCTCGGCGAGCCAGTCGCTGCCCGGCGGCTCGGACTCGCCGACGGGCTCGCTGCCGCGCGAGCCGTAGTAGCCGGACGCCGACGCGCAGATGAAGGACCGCGGCCGCGGCTTCGTCTCGAAGATGCTGTGCACCATGTTGCGGGTGCCCTTCTCGCGGCTGTCGAGGATCTCGGCCTTGACCTCTTTGCTCCAGCGCTGGCCGACGTCCTCGCCCGCGAGGTGGACGACCGCGTCGCGGCCGGCGAGCGCCTCCTTGGGAACGGCCTCGTCCTTCAGGTCCCACCCATAAGCGGGCACGCCGAGCTGTTGGCCCGCCCTGTCGGGGTCGCGCGACAGCGCGACCACGTCGTCACCGCGCTCCTTCAGCGCCGCGACGAGGTGGCGCCCGACGCGGCCCGTCGCTCCGCTGACGGTGACCTTCATCCGCCGAGCATACGGACGCGGTCACGGCCCGCATCGGCGCCCGTCACGGCCCGCATCGGCGCCCTCTCTACGCCGGGGGCGCGATCCCGTCGTCGGGCTCGAGCGGACGGTGCTTGCGCCGCTTGGCGGTGATCGACTGGTAGCTCGCCGTCGGGATCGCGTCCAGGCGTGGTGCGTCGCAGAGGCGGATCGCGTCGACGATGCGGTTCCAGCAGCCGATCTCCGGGTCCGCGTGGTAATGGCCGACGTAACCGGTCCGCCAGAAGTCGCGGGCGCGGTCGCCATTGCCGTTGAGCGTTACGTACGGCGTGTCAGGACCGATCGTCTCGCCACAGAGATTGCAGGTGTAGATAAGGCTCATCGTGCTCGTCCTTGGGCTTGGGCTCCTCGAAGGGGCAATCTACCTGCTGCGCCTGACACAGGGGACGGTCGGCGTAGAGTGGCGCGGCGATGGCCGACCGCCCCGACGAGCTGTACCTGATCGACGGAAACTCGCTCGTTTATCGAGCCTTTTTCGCGCTGCCCGAGTCGATCGCCACCTCGACCGGCTTTCCGACGAACGCGATCTTCGGCTTCGCGTCGATGCTCGTGAAGATCCTCACCGAGCACGGCACGAAGCCGACGATCGTTGCCTGGGACGCCGGCGCGAGCGGGCGCAAGGAGGTCTACTCGGAGTACAAGGCGGGGCGCCTGACGCGGCCGGACCTGCTCAAGGAGCAGTGGCCGCACTTCGAGCCGCTCGTCGAGGCCTTCGGCTACAAGAACATCCGGCTGGCGGGCTTCGAGGCCGACGACGTCATCGCGACGCTCGCCGAGCGCGCCCGCGAGCAGGGCATCCCCACCGTGATCGTCACCGGCGACCGCGACGCCTTCCAGCTCATCGACCCCGGCGGGCTCGTCAGCGTCATGGCGACGTCGCGCGGGATCACCGACACGAAGCTCTACGACTACGGGGCCGTCGTCGACCGCTACGGGATCGCGCCCGAGCTGATCCCCGACTTCTACGGCCTGAAGGGCGACACGAGCGACAACATCCCGGGCGTCCCCGGGATCGGCGACAAGACCGCCTCGCAGCTGCTGCAGAGGTTCGGCGATCTCGAGGCGGTGCTGGGCTCGATCGACGAGATCACGGGCGCCAAGCGCAAGCAGAACCTCGCCGAGCACGCCGAGAACGCCCGCCTGTCGAAGGTGCTGGCGACGATGCGGCGCGACCTGCCGATCGACCTCGACGTCGTGCAGGCCGCCTCGCAGGCGCCCGATCGCTCCAAGCTGCGCGAGGTCTTCCGGGAGTTCGAGCTGCGCGATCCGCTGCGCCGCCTGGAGGAGTTCCTGGGATCCGACGAGGCCGCTCCCGCACCCGTCGCCTCGACGCAGGTCACCGCGCGCGTGCGGCCGGGCACGCTCGCCGACGTCGCCGCGTTCGGCGGCTCCGCCGCCGAGCTCGTGCTCGCCGCGCGCGCCCCCGAGATCCCCGAGGGGGAGCTGCTGGCGCTCGAGACGACGTGGCGCTTCGCGGTCGCGGCCGGGCGTGAGGTCCTGACCGGTCCGATGGACGACCCGGCGCAGCTCGTCGCGGCGGCCGGCGAACGGCCGGTGGTCGCCTACGACGCCAAGTCGTTCGGCAGCGTGCCGCCGAACCTCGCCCACGACGCGCTGCTCGGCGCCTACCTGCTGGAGCCCGCGCGCCGCGGCTACCCGCTGCGCGAGCTGCTCGAGGAGCGCGGACTGGGCGCGCCGGACGTCGAGGACGAGCTTGCGCGCGAGGCGCTGCTCGTCGGCGAGCTGTCGACCTGGCAGCGCGAGCAGATCGTCGCGCGCGATCTCGTCAGGGTGATGCAGGAGATCGAGCTGCCGCTCGTGCCGGTCCTGCGCCGCATGGAGCTCGAGGGCGTGCGGCTGAACACCGACCGGTTGCGCGAGATCACGGCGCGCGTGCGCGAGGAGATCCGCACGCTGGAGCTCGAGATCTGGGACCTGGCCGGCACCGAGTTCGTCATCGGCTCCCCCCAGCAGCTCGGCGAGATCCTCTTCACGAAGCTCGAGCTGTCGCGCAAGCGGCGCGGCAAGACCGGCTTCTCGACCGACGCCCGCGTGCTGCAGGCGATTCGCGACGAGCATCCGATCATCCCGATGATCGAGCGCTGGCGCGAGCTCAACCAGCTCGACAAGACGTACTTCAGCGTGCTGCCGCAGCTCGCCGACGAGCGCTCGCGGATC
>JAHWJM010000172.1 GCA_019348435.1 Actinomycetota bacterium | reverse complement strand
GGGCGACCCGAAGAGGTCGCCGCCGCCGTGCGCTTCCTCGCCTCCGACGCCGCCAGCTACGTGACCGCCACGACGCTGTTCGTCGACGGCGGCATGAGCGCCTGAGGCCGGCATGAGCACGCTCGCACTCGTCGAAGAACAGACCGAGAAGCTCACGGCGCTCGAGCGCCTGGAGGCGCTCTGCGACGAAGGCTCGCTGCAGCTCATGCGCAGCGAGGTCCGCGGCACGCGCATGGGCGATCGCACGAGCCCCAACGACGGCGTCATCGGCGCGACCGGCCTCGTCGGCGGGCGCCCCATCGCCTGCTACGCCCAGGACCCGTCGTACATCGGCGGCTCGCTGGGCGAGGTCCAGGCCGAGACGATCTGCCGTGTCCTGCGCCTGGCCGGGCGCGCCCGGATGCCGGTCGTCTCCTTCATCGAGTCCGCCGGCGCTCGCCTGCAGGAGGGCGTCGCCGCGCTCGCGGGCTACGGACGGATCTTCAACGAGAACGTCGCGCTCTCCGGCCAGGTGCCGCAGATCTCCGTGATCTGCGGTGCGTCGGCGGGCGGCGGCTCGTATTCGCCCGCGCTGACCGACTTCGTGGTGATGACCAAGGCGGCCTCGATGTTCCTCACCGGGCCGAGCGTCGTGAAGGAGGTCATGGGCGAGGACGTCGACGCCGCCGCCCTGGGCGGCACGAAGATCCACGACCGCAACGGCGTCTGCCAGCTCGGCGCCGACAGCGACCTCCAGGCCGTCTGGCTCGTGCGCGAGCTGCTCGACCACCTGCCCCAGCACGCCACCGAGGCGCCACGCCACGCCCCCGTCGTGGCGCCGGCCGAGGGCCCCTCGGATCGCACCGTGCCGGAGTCCAAGCGTCACGTCTACGACGTGCGCGACGTCGTGCGCACGCTCGTCGACGGTGGGCGCCTGCTGGAGATCAGCCCGCGCTGGGCGCGCAACATGCTCACCGGATTCGCCCGGATACACGGCCGCGCCGTCGGCATCGTCGCCAACCAGCCGCGCTACCTGGGCGGCGTGCTCGACGCCAACGCGGCGACGAAGGGGGCCCGGTTCGTGCGCACGTGCGACCTGTACGGGATCCCGCTCGTCGTGCTCGTCGACACGCCCGGCTTCCTGCCGGGCACGTCACAGGAGAAGCTCGGCGTCATCCGCCACGGGGCCAAGCTCGTGCACGCGTTCTCGGCGGCGACCGTGCCGCGCGTCACCGTGGTGCTGCGCAAGGCCTTCGGCGGTGCGTTCATCGCGATGAACAGCCGCGAGCTCGGCGCCGACCTCGTGCTCGCCTGGCCGCAGGCACAGCTGGGTGTCATGGGCGGACCGCAGGCGGTCGACCTCGTCCAGCGCCGCGCGATCGCCGCCGCCGACGATCCGGTTGCCGAGCGTGCCCGCCTGGCCGAGGATTACGAGCGCGACTCGCTGACCGCCGAGGTCGCCGCTCGCGAGGGCGTCATCGACGAGATCGTCGACCCCGCCCGAACGCGGATGCGGCTCACCGGCGCGCTGCGCATGCTCGACGGCTGCGAGCGGACCAGCTCGGTCAACCGAAACATCCCGCTGTAGAGCGCGGCGCGTCGTCAGCTCGCGGTCGACCAGGCGGCCATCACGCCGCTCTTCTCGGCCGCGCGCAACTCGTTGAGGCCGCCGAGCGGCTCGCCGTCGACGACGATCTGCGGATAGCTCTCCAGGCCCGTCACCTCGGTCAGCTCGGCCTGCAGGTCCGGATGCTCGCTGAGGTCGACCTCCTCGAATGCGACCCCGCGCTTGCTGAGCAGCGACCGGGCGTGCTCGCAGTAGGTGCAGGAATCCGTCGAGAAGAGGACGACGCGGCTGGCCATGCCCCGAGTATGGCGCCTCGGCGACGCCGCACGGGCGACACGCCCAGGTGTCGCTCGGTCATGCATGCGATGGAAGATCGACCCCGCGGTCGCAGGCGCGCCTCCGTGCGGTCGCTCGTTCATGAGATCGCCCGTGTCAGGGATTCGCCCGAGCGTCGCGCCGGTCCCGCGCAGGAGCTGCGCCGCGCGCCGCGTCGTAACCGCGCTCCTCGAGCTCGACGCATTCGACACACCGGATCTGCGCAGGCACCATGACCACGGCCATGGAACCCGATGACCTCTACGGCCTTCCGCTCGACCAGTTCATCCCGGAGCGAGGCGCGCTCGTCAAATCGCTGCGCGCCGGGAAGCGTCGCGACGAGGCCGCCGCGGTGGCGGCGCTGCGCAAGCCGTCGTTGGCCGCGTGGGCGGTCAACCAGGTCGTGCGCTCGCAGGGCGCGAGCGTGCAGGAGCTCTTTGCCGCCGGCGACGAGCTGCGCGACGCGCAGGCGCGGCTGCTAGCCGGCACGGGCGACGGGCGCGCGCTGCGCGCGGCGAACGAGCGCGAGCGCGCGGCCGTCGACGAGCTCGTGCGGGCCGCGCAGGGGCTGCTCTCCTCCGACGGGCACGAGCTCAGCCCGACGGTCGTCGAGCGGGTCGCCGCCACGCTGCACGCCGCCGCGCTCGACGAGGACGCCCGCGCGCAGATGCGCGAGGGGCGGCTGGAGCACGAGCTGCGCCACGTCGGGCTCGGGCTCGGCGAATCCGCGGATCCGTTCGCGGCCGCGCCCCCGGCGCAGCCGCAGAAGAAGGCGCCCCCGGCGGCCAAGCCCGGTGCCAAGGCCGAGGCGCCCGCGCCCGCCACGAGCGGTGCCGCCGATGCGGACGCCACGTCTCGCGACGAGCGGCGCGCCGCGCGTGAGCAGGCCACGCGCGAACGCCAGGAGCGCGAGCGCGGCGTGCGCGACCGCGCGGAGGCGCGCAAGGCGGCGCGGACGGCCGAGGCCGCCGCCAAACGTCGCGCCGAGCGCGCCCGGCACGCCCTCAAGGCCGCGCAGGAGCGCCGCGAGCGTGCCGCCAAGGCGCTCGAACAGGCCGACGAGGCGCTCGCCGCCGCGCACGCCGAGGCGCAGGACGCGCTGGCCGCGCACGAGCAGGCGCAGGCCGAGCTCGACGCGGTCTGAACCGCGCTCTGCGAGGACCGGCTGTGGCGCTTTGACGCGTACGAGGGTCAACTCTCCACGATGGCGTCCGGCTGCCCGCGCGGGAGAGCGCTATGAGCGCGGCCGCGCGGCCGGCGCGTCACCGCGCTCATCGCCCGCTGCCTGCTGCACGCGCTCCTGGTCGCGGTGCCAGACGACCTGCTGGGCGAACGGGATCTCGATGCCCTCGGCGTCGAAGCACTCCTTCAGGCGCTGGCGCAGCTCGCGGCTGATCGCGTACTGGTCTGCGGGCCGCGTCTTCACGACGAGCCGGATCACGACCGCGTTGGGGCCGAGCCGCTCGACCCCCCACACCTCCGGTTCCTCGAGGATCTCGGCGCGCTCCTGCCACAGCGCGTCCGCGACGCGCTTGATGACCGCCTTCGCCTTCTCGATGTCGGTGTCGTAGGCGACCTCGATGTCCAGCAGCGCGCGCGACCAGTGCTGGCTCTTGTTGCCCACCCGGCGGATGTCGCCGTTGGGCACGTGCCAGACCGTGCCGTCGACCGCGCGCAGCCGCGTCGTGCGCAGGGAGACGGCCTCGACCGTCCCCGACGTCTGCATGTCGAGGTCGACGATGTCGCCGACCCCGAACTGGTCCTCGACGAGGATGAACATCCCCGACAGGAAGTCCTTGACGAGCGACTGCGCGCCGAACCCCAGGGCAATGCCGACGATGCCGGCGCCCGCCAGCAGCGGCGCGAGGTTGACGCCGAACTCACCGACGATGAGAAAGCCGGCGATCGTGAAGATCACGCCGGTGGACACGCTGCGCAGCACGCTGGTCAGCGCGTTGATGCGCTGCTCGGCGCGCAGGCTGACCTCGCTGGTCTCCAGGAGCGCGCCGGGCGTCCGGCGCCGCAGCGACCCCAGCCGCTCCTGGACGGTGCCGGAATGCAGCGTGCGCAGGGCACGCCTGATCGCGCGGCTCACGAGCCGGTTGACGACGTAGGCGACAAGGAGGATCGCGAGCGCGGTGAGCGTCGCGCCGAGCACCTTGTCGGCAACCTCGGCGAGCGCGCGGTCCTCCGTGCGCTCGAACACCTGGCGACAGAAGAAGCCGGCGTCCTCGCCGCAGGCACGTTCGAGCGCTTCCGGCGTCACCGCTGATAGCGGGAGGAACACTGAACCGACACGCTAGCAACCGCTCCGCGGCGATCTTCGAGTTCCGTTGACCGGCCCATCTAGACTCAGCCGATGGCCGTTGCCGTTGCCCGCGAGCTGTCCGGACCCGCTCGGCTCGGCCGGCGCACGAAGCTCATCGTCAAGACGCTTGCTGCGGGCGAGATCGCAGTCCTCGACCATCGCGATCTCGATCGCGTGTCCGCCGAGGACCTCATCGCCGCGGGTGTGCTCGCGGTGCTCAACTGCAGCGCATCCTCGACCGGGGCCTATCCGAACATGGGGCCGCTGCTGCTCGTCCAGGCGGGCATCCATCTGGTCGATCTGCCCGACGACACGCTCTTCGGACGACTCAAGGACGGCGACGCGATCACGATCCGCGGCGGCGAGATCCTGCGCGGTCCCAAGGTCATCGCGACCGGCACGGTGCAGGAGCCGGCCGCCGTGCGCGCCGCCACCGATGAGCGGCGCCGTGAGATCGGCGACGCGCTCGAGGCCTTCGCGCGCAACACGATCGAGCACATGCTCGAGGAGCGCGAGCTGCTCTCCGGGCGGGTCGAGCTGCCGCGCTTCGACACCGACTTTCGCGATCACCCGGCGCTGATCGTCGTGCGAGGGGTCGACCACGAGAAGGACCTGCGGATGCTGCGGCCGTACATCCGCGACGTGCGGCCGAGGATCATCGCCGTCGACGGCGGCGCCAACGCGCTGCTGGCCGCGGGCTTCAAGCCCGACATGATCGTCGGCGACATGGACTCCGCCAGCGACGCAGCGCTGTGCTGCGGCGCGGAGCTCGTCGTCCACGCCTATCCCGGCGGCAAGGCGCCAGGGGCGGCCCGGCTCGACGCCCTGGCGCTGCCGTACAAGGTCCTGGAGGCGCCGGGCACCAGCGAGGACATCGCCATGCTCCTGGCGGACGACAAGGGCGCCGACCTCCTCGTCGCCCCCACGAGCTCGATGCTCCGAGAGCTCCGAGAGCACCATGGAGCCAGCGGCGGGCACGTGATCCCGAACGGCAGCTCCGCCGCCGGCGGGCGCGGCCGAGCCGGGCGGCACATGGCAGGTGCCGGAGGCGGTCGCGCGCAAGTTCTACCCGCTGCTGTCGACCGGCGACACGGTCTTCCGGGACGCCAAGGAGGTCACGTCGGTCCGCCTGGCGGGCCGGGTCGAGCGGGTCGAGGAGGCGGTCAACCAAGCGCGAAGCACCGGCGGCTACGAACTCGAACACCGGATCGTGCGCGCGGACACCGGCGAACTCCGCTGGATCGTCGCCCGCGGCGACGTCATCCGCGACGAGAGCGGAAGACCCATCCGTCTGGTCGGGATCAACGTCGACATCACCGAGCGGAAGGTGGTCGAGGAGGAGCGCTTCTCGCTGCTGCGCGCCGAACAGGCCGCGCGCGCCGAGGCCGAGCGTTCCCGCGAGCGGCTGACGTTCCTGTCCGAGGCGACCGGCGTCCTGTCCGCCTCGCTGGACTACAACGAGACCTTGCAGTCGGTCACCCGGCTGGCCGTCCCCGAGTACGCCGACATCTGCATCGTCGACCTGCTCGAGGTGGGCCGCCTCAACGCCGTCGCGGTGGCGCACGCCGACCCGTCAGCCGAACAGCTGGTGCGCACCATCCGCCGACGTTTTCTCGCGGCGACGGCACCGGACGATCCGACGCGCGAGACCCTGCGCTATGCCCAGCCGCTGATGTTCTCTGACATGCCGACTGAGGTGCTCGCCTCGATGGCCGTCGACGACGAGCACCTGGCGCTGCTGCAGCAGCTCGACGTCACCTCCGGGATCATCGTGCCGCTGCT
>JAHWJM010000171.1 GCA_019348435.1 Actinomycetota bacterium | reverse complement strand
CTACGTCGACCAGTCGCGCGACGCGCTCGACGACGACAAGACGCTGTGGGAGGAGATCTCCGGCGGGATGGACCAGATCAAGGTCGGCGACCGCACGATGAACTCGCGCGCCTACTGCTCGTCGTGGAACTTCAAGGGCTCCGACCAGCAGAAGAAGGTCGGCAAGCTCTCCGGCGGCGAGCGCAACCGCCTGCACCTGGCGAAGCTGCTGCGCGCCGGCGGCAACGTCCTGCTGCTCGACGAGCCGACGAACGACCTCGACGTCGAGACGCTGCGCGCGCTCGAGGAGGCGCTGCTGAACTTCGCCGGCTGCGCGGTGATCATCTCGCACGACCGCTGGTTCCTCGATCGCGTCGCCACCCATGTGCTCGCCTTCGAGGGCGACTCGCAGGTGCGCTGGTTCGAAGGCAACTTCGAGGCCTACGAGGAGCACCGCCGTGAGCTGCTCGGCGACGAGGCCGACCGCCCGCACCGCATCACGTACAAGCGCCTGACGCGTACGTAGCGCATGAGCGAGATCGACGTCTGCATCACGGACTTCACCGATCCCGGCTGCCCGTGGGCGTACTCGGCCGAGCCGTTTCGCCGGCGTCTCATGTGGCTCTACGGCGACGCGATCCAGTGGCGCCACAGGATGGTGGTCCTCGCCGAGGACCCGCAGGAGTACCTCGACAAGGACTTCGACACCGCCAAGCAGTCGTCGGGGTTCGCGAAGATCGCGCGCGAGCACGGGATGCCGATCGACACATCGCTGCGCCCGCGGATGGCCGCCACCGCGCCGGCCTGCCGCGCGATCGTCGCGGCGCGGCTGCACGCGCCCGCCGCCGAGGCGGCGATCCTGCGCGCCTTTCGCCTGCGCGCGATGCGCGGCGAGCTGCTCGACGAACAGCTCACGGTGCACGGCGCGGCCGCCGACGCCGGGCTCGATCCGGCCGACGTCGCGCGCTGGAGCGGGGCCGAGGACGTCGAGCAGGCGATCCGCGCGGACATGGCCGCCGCGCGCGAGCCGGCTCCCGCTGCGCGCGCACTCGACGACCGGCTCGCGAACTGGTCCGGCGGCCGGCGCTACACGTGCCCGTCCTACGAGGTCGTGCGCCGGTCCGACGGCGTCCGGATCGCCGTGCCGGGCTTTCAGCCCTTCGCCGCCTACGACGTCGTGCTCGCCAACCTCGTGCCCGGCCTCGACCGCCGCGACCCGCCGGGATCGGTCCTCGAGGTGCTCGAGTGGGCGGGCGAGCCGCTCGCCTCGCGCGAGGTGGCGGTCGTCATGGACATCGACCACGCGGCCGCGCGTGAAGAGCTCGGGCGCGTCGCCGACGAGGAGCACATCGGCGCCGACGGCCTCTGGAGCGTCGCCGCCTAGAAACGCCTCACGGCTCGACGGTGAGCTCGCCGATCTGCGTGTGCGTGCCGTGCAGCTCGATCTCGAAGATCCCCTCGGCGTCCGCGTCGAACGAGAAGCGCGCGGCGCTGCCGGGCTCGAGGTCCTGGGTGATGTCGTAGCCGTGCACATGGACCTCGTCGCTCGTGTCGGGCGTCGTCACCTCGATGCGCGCGCGCTGTCCCTTCCGCACCGTGATCTTCTTGATCCCGCCGGAGGGCTCGCCGCCGGCGACCCGGATCGTCTCGAACGCGCGGTCGTGGTCGGCCGCGACCGGCGGCGGCGATGCGGCGCTCGTGTCCGTCGCCGGGGGCGTGTCGTCCGTCGTGGCGGGCGGCGTCGTCGGCGTCCGCGCGACGTTCGAGCCGTCGTCGGCTTCGGGCGCGAGCAGCACGAACGCGAGACCCAGCATGGCGACCGTCGCCACGAGCACTCCGATCCGCCCGCCCCTGCTCATGTCTTGAGCCTAGTTCCCGCCGCCAGCCAGCGCTCCAGCACGGCGCCGAGCTCGTCGGCGTCGCGCGCGACCGCGTCGGCGCCGCGCAGCTCGGCGGCCTTGAACGGACCGGACGCGATCGCTGCGACGCGCACGCCGTCGGCACGCGCGCAGGCGATGTCGCGCGGCGTGTCGCCGATGACCGCCGTCCGCGCCTGCGGCCACGGCTCCCCGCCCGGCGCGCCGGCGCGGCGCCGCGCGATCGCCGGCAGCATCGCCCGGTCCTCGTGGTCGGAGCCGAAGCCGCCCTGCCCGCTGGGGAAGAAGTGCCCGATGCCGGCGCGGCGCAGCTTGAGGCGGGCGATCGGCTCGAAGTTGCCGGTCACGAGCGCCAGCAGCGTCTCCTCGCGCGCGGCGAGCCGCTCGAGCAGGGCTGGCATCCCCGGCGCGACGCAGGGCGAGAGGTCCTGCGGGCACAGCCGTCCGTACGCCGCGCAGGCGGCGACCCGCACGTCGTCGGCGCGCGCATCGATCTGGTCGGCCGAGACGCCGGCGTGGACGAGCAGGCTGCGCGCGATGTCGGCGTCGGTGCGGCCGGCGACCTGCATCCCGCGCCGGTCGGGCTCCTTGACGCCGTGCACGACGCGCAGCGCCTCGTAGATCGCGTCGCGGTGCGCGTCGGCTGCGCGCAGCAGCAGCGTTCCGTCGATGTCGAAGAGGAGGAGCACGGTTGCCTATCGGCCTACCCGGCCCGGGGCACGATCTAGGCGCGCGCGAACGAGGTGTCGGCGGTGAGCGACTGCGCGAAGGCGGCGATCAGCCGCGCGCAGGCGTGGACGTCGTCGAGCTGCACCATCTCGACCGACGAGTGCATGTAGCGCAGCGTGACCGAGACGCCGCCGGTCGGGATGCCCGCGCGCTGCAGGTGGATCGCGTCGGCGTCGGTCCCCGTCGCGCGCGCCGACGCCTGCACCGTGAAGGGGATCTCCTCGCGCTCGGCCGTGGCGTGCAGCAGCTCGTAGATGACCGGGTTGAGGATCGAGCCGCGCTCGATGACCGGGCCCGAGCCGAACTCGTGCTTGCCGATCTCGTTGACCTCGATCCCGGGCGAGCCGGTCTCGTGCGTGACGTCGACGACGATCGCGAGATCGGGTTGCAGGCGATACGACGATGTCCGCGCCCCACCGAAGGTGACCTCCTCCTGCACGACGCCGCAGGCCGCGACGTCACCCGGCGCGCCGCCGGCCTCGGCGACGAGCCGCGCGGCCTCGAGGGCGATGAACGCGCCCAGGCGGTTGTCCATCGAGCGCGAGACGACACGGTCGTTGCGCAGCTCGACCGGCTCGCCCGCGATGACCGCGACGTCGCCGATGCGCACGAGCTCGCGCGCCTCGTCGCCGTCCTTGGCGCCGATGTCGACGTGCAGGTCGCGCAGCTTGGGAACCTTCTCGCGCTCCTCCTCGCGCAGCAGGTGGATCGGCTTGCGGCCGGCGACGCCCGGCACGACGCCGTCGCGCGTCGTGACCTCCACGCGCTGGCCGACGAGGATCTGCGGGTCCCAGCCGCCGACGCCCATGAAGCGCAGGAAGCCGTTGTCGTCGATGTGCGTGACGATCAGCCCGATCTCGTCGATGTGGCCGACGACCGCGAGGAACGGTGCGGGGTTGGCGCGGTCGGACGTCCCCGCGACGCGCGCCACGGCCGAGCCCATGACGTCGATCGCGACGTCGTCGGTGAAGCGCCGGCCCGCCTCGGCGAAGACCGCGGCGGGCGCCGTCTCGTACCCCGAGGGCCCGGCGGCGGTGAGCAGCTGGCGAAGGACGTCGGGTAGCGGCATGACGAGCAGGCTAGCGGCGCCGCCGTGCACGGTTGTCTTTGCAAGGATGGGCGAAGAACGCCTGGATGCTCTTGGCCGTACTCATCTTCGCGGGAGCCCTTGCGGTCATCGCGACCGAGCGCGTGGATCGGACGAAGGTCGCGCTCGTCGGCGCGATGCTCGTCGTGCTCTCGCAGACGATCGACCAGGAGCACGCGATCGAGGCGGTCGACTGGGAGACGATCGGCCTGCTCGCGGGGATGATGCTCATCGTCCGCGTGACCGAGCCGACCGGGATCTACACGTTCCTGGCGATCCGCGCCGGCCAGCTCGCGCGCGGCAAGCCCTTCGCGGTCGTCCTGTCGCTGGCGCTGTCGACGGCGCTGCTGTCGGCGTTTCTGGACAACCTCACGACGGTCCTGCTGATGGTGCCGATCACGTTCCTGCTCGCCGACGCGCTGGACATCGACCCGATCCCGCTCGTGCTCATCGAGATCATCGCCTCGAACATCGGCGGTACGGCGACGCTCATCGGCGATCCGCCGAACATCCTCATCGCGGGCGCCACCGACCTCACGTTCGCCGACTTCGTCGTCAACCTCGCGCCGATCGCCATGGTGGCGTTCGTCGTCGTGACGGGCCTGCTCTACCTCTTCTTCCGCAAGCGGCTGCAGATCGCGCCCGACGCGCGCGAGCGCGTGCTCGAGCTCGACGCGCGCCGCTCGATCGAGGACATGCCCGAGCTCAAGCGCACGCTGCCGGTGCTCGTCATCACGATCTTCGCGTTCTTCATCCACGGCGCGATCGGCGTCGAGCCGGCAACGGTCGCCCTCACGGGCGCGACGATCATGCTGCTGCTCACGCGCCAGACCGTCGAGGAGGCGCTGCGCGGCATCGAGTGGCCGACGCTGTTCTTCTTCGTCGGCCTGTTCGTCATGGTCGGGGCGCTGGAGGAGAACGGCGCGATCAAGGAGGTCGCCGACGCGATCGCGTCCGTCACCCAGGGCGACCGCACGGCCGAGCTCATGGGGATCATGTGGGTCTCCGCGATCGGCTCGGGCATCATCGACAACATCCCGTTCACGGCGACGATGATCCCCGTCGTCGACCAGCTGCAGGGTGCTGCCGGCTCCGACGACGCCTACTGGTGGGCGCTGTCGCTGGGCGCCTGCTTCGGGGGCAACTTCACGCTGATCGCCGCCGCGGCCAACGTCGCCGCCGCCGGGATGGCCGAGCGCGCCGGGCGCCCGGTCGGCTTCATGACGTTCCTGAAGATCGGCGTCCCCGCGACGCTCGTGTCGATGGTGCTGGCAACCGGGTACGTCGCGTTGCGCTATCTCTGAGGGAGGACGATCACGATGAGCCCGCAGACGATCGCCAACACCGTGCGCCGCGAGGCGCCGCTGCTGTCGCACAACGACAGCCTGCGCGACGCCGCGGACCGGATCATGGCGGCCGACGTGCCGGCGCTGGCGGTCGTCGACGATCACGGCAAGCTGCTGGGCATCTTCGGCGAGCGCGAGTTCATCGGCGCGCTGTTCCCCGGCTACCTCACGACGCTCGGCTACGCGGGCTTCGTCCCGCGCTCGCTCGACGAGGTGCTCGAGAAGCGCGCCGATTGCCTCGACGACCGCGTCTCGAAGTACATGAACACCGAGCACATCGACGTCGACGACGACGTGTCCGATACGCAGCTGGCGGAGATCTTCCTGCACCACCGCGTCCTGATCGTCCCGGTCGTCGAGCGCGGTCGGGTGACCGGCATCGTCACGCGCGAGGACTTCTTCCGCGCGCTCGCGCGGCACCTCTTCGACCTGTCGTGACGTCGCGCTGGATGACGCTGCTGCTGATGACGCGGCTGCCGGCCGCGGCGGTCGCGGTCCTGCTGCTGCTCGTGCACCGCGTCACCGCGCACGACCCGCAGCTCGTGGCGGTGACGGTCGCCTACACCGCCGCCTCGCTGGGCCTGCTGGCGGCCGTGCCGCGACTGCAGCTCTCACCGCTGGCATGGCTCGTCGACGGGGCGGCGGCACTCGCGCTCGTGGCGGCCTCCGAGGACTGGCGCAGCCCGTTCTACATCCTCATGCTCACCGCGCTCGTCCTCCCGTCGACCGGCCTGCCGTTTCGGCGCGCGCTCGGCTGGGGGCTGGCGTTCACGATCGCGTACCTCGGCGTGGCGGTGTCCACCGAGCTCGATCCGAACACGCTCGAGAGCGCGATCCGCCTGGAGACGATCGCGACGCACCTCATGGTCCCGCTCGTCGTCGTGCTGGCGCTCGCGTACGCCTCGGACGTGCTCGAGCGCCTGCGCGACGAGC
>JAHWJM010000170.1 GCA_019348435.1 Actinomycetota bacterium | reverse complement strand
GAGGACAGCCCGGCGTCGGACAGCTCACGGATCGCGGCCGCCGCGTCGGGCAGGGGGACGTGGTGCAGCTGGATGTTCTGACGCGTCGTGATGTGCCCCTTGCGCAGCGGCACGTACTTCTCGATGACGTCCGCAAAGGCGTCGAGCTGCTCCGGCGTGATCCCGCCGAAGGGCAGCTTGACGCGGATCATCTGCACCGCGGGCTGACGCTGGCCGTAGACGCCCTGCTTGAGGCGGAACTTGATGAACTCCGTCTCCTCGATGTCGCCACGCAGGAAGCGCTGGGACTCGGTGTCGAAGTCGTCGAACTCGCGCTCGATGATCGGGATGATGTGGCCGGGGACGTCGTCGCGAACCTCGGGGTTCTCGAGCGTCCCTGGGCGACCGGCGGCGGTGGTGGGCTCCATGGGGTCTCAGTGCTCCGTGGTGGCGGACAGCGGCAAGGCCGAAATGATACAGCTCAATTCCAGTCGGGTTTTCGGATTTGCCGGAGCGGACCGTTGTCGTAGGGCGCGGCGGGCCCCCGCCAGACCGCGGGTAGCCTGCACTCGATGCCCGAGCTTGCGCTGCTAGATCACGACGCCGTCCTGGCCGCCGTCTCGCCCGAAGCGGCGATCGAGGCGACGCGCGACGCCTTCCTGCGCCACCACGCGGGCGAGTGGGCGATGCCGCCCAAGGTGTATCTCGACAGCCCGCCCTACGGAGATTTTCGCGCGATGCCGGCGCGGGGCGGCGACCTCGCGCTGCTCAAGTGGGTCACGTCGTTCCCCGGCAACCCGGCCCATGGCCTGCCGACGGTGAGCGGCGTCGTCTGCCTGTCCGATGCGCGCACCGGGGTGCCGCTGGCGATCCTCGACGCGCGCGCGGTCACCGCGCTGCGCACGGGCGCCGTGGCGGCCGTCGCCGCGCTGGCGCTGGCGCGCAAGGACGCGCGCACCGTCGGCATCGTCGGCTGCGGACTGCATGGCGCCTGGACGGGGCGCTGCCTCGCCGCCGCCGGCTACCAGGACGGCGTCTGCTTCGATCCGCGCGCCGAGGCCGCGGCCGCGCTCGCGGCGGAGCTCGGGGGCTGGGCCGTCGGCGACCTCCCCGCCGCGCTGGCGTGCGACATCGTCTGCTGCATCACCCCGGGATCGACGATCGTCGTCGAGCGCGACGACCTGCGCCCCGGCCAGCACCTGAACATGCTCGGCGCAGACGGTTCGGGCAAGGCCGAGGCGAGCATCGACGCCGTCGTCGCCTGCGAGCTGTTCTGCGACGAGTGGGAGCAGGCCTCGCACAGCGGCGAGCTGGCCGGGGCGGTCGCGGCGGGACGGGTGGTGCGCGAGCAGGTCACCTCGCTCGGCGCCGTGCTCGCCGGCGATGGCGCCGGTCGCAGCGGCCCCGGGGCGACGACGCTCTTCGACTCCACCGGACTGGCGATCCAGGACCTTGGCGTCGCCGCCGCGGCGCTGCGCGCCGCGCAGGCCGGTGCGGTCGAGGCCGGTCGCATCACGCTGTAGGCCTGACGGCGTGGATGCATCGTGACGCGCAAGGTGCGCTATCCGCACCCGGCGCGCCACGACCGGGCAGTCGGGCCACCCTCGCGGACCTGCTTCGACGGCGGGTCGAGATGTGCTCAAATCGCCCACACGCGGTGCGTGACTCGCACGACGCTCGAGCCGTAAGGCTCGTCCGGGGCACCGCCGGCGACCGAAGCCGCCGCGGCCTCCATGCCCTCTTCCTCAGTGACAGGCCATCGCGCTTGCACCTGCCCGAAGCCGGTGAGCGATGCGACCGCCGGCACGGCCACGTCGACGGCCGCGGCGCTGCGCGCGCTGTGACATCGGCCGGCGCCCGGTGCTACAGCGGCAGCAGCGGGATGTCGCCGATCGCGCCCCACACGGCGATCGCCGCCACGGCGAGCACGGCGGCGACCGCGCTGAGGATGCGCTGCGTGCGCGTCGTGTCCTGCGCCTTGCGTTTGGCGCTCTCACCGTGCTTGAGCGCGCGCTCGAGCAGTCCCTCGGCCCAGACGAACTCGAGCGACAGCAGCGCGAGCCCGATCGGGATGACGATCAGCGCGGGGCCCGGCAGGACGAGCATGAGCAGGCCCGCGATGAGCACCGTGAAGCCCACGATCGTGTAGAGCGTGCGCACCAGGAGGCCACGCTGGCGGTGGCGCTCGCGCTGCGCCTCGAGACGCTGGACGATCCTGGGCTTCGAGGAGTCTGCCCTGGCCACAGCCATCTCAGAGTAGATGGTCGATTCGCGCATTTCGCTGTTACGGCGGCGGCAGCGAACGGGATCACGGCGACAGGACGGGCTCGGCCTCGTCCTCGCCTGCGGCGGTGCTCGTGCTCGTCTCGCTCGGGCCCGCCGCGGCCGGCGGCACGAAGCTCATCGCGCGCTCGGCGAGCGCGGTGATCGTCAGGCTCGGGTTGACGCCGACGTTCGCCGGGATGACCGAGCCGTCGCAGACGAGCAGGTTCTGATAGCCGAAGACGCGGTGGCGCGCGTCGATGACGCCCTCGTCGCGAGAGCGCCCGATCACGACGCCGCCGAGGACGTGCGCGGTCGTCGGGATGCTCGCCAGCGCCTCCAGGAGCGAGCTCTGGGGCACGCCGCCGATCCGCTTGGCCATCCAGTCGGCGGCCTCGTTGGCGATCGGGATGAACGTCGGGTTGGGCTTGTCGGGGTCCTGCTCGGTCTGCAGGCGCATCGTGCCGCGGCGTCCCGGCCGCGGGCGCAACGCGATCGCGTTGTCGAGCGTCTGCATGACGAGCAGGATGATCGTCCGCCGCGACCACGCGCGCGGGTCCTGCAGCTTGACGAAGCGGATCGGGTGGCGCAGCACGGCGACGAGGAACTTCAGAGGACGCGTGAGCTTCGTGCCGTCGCCGATCAGCAGCGTGTGCAGCAGGCTCATCGAGTCGCCCGCGTGGCCGTAGCTGACCGTCTCGATGTGGGTGTTCTCGTCGGGGTAGATCGAGCCCGAGATCGCGACGCGCTTGGTGTAGTCGACGCTGTCGTCGGGCGCGGTCACCGCCAGGATCGCCTCGCTGTTGGTGCGCACGAGCTCACCGAGGCGGTGCGAGACGTTCGGCAGCGAACCGTTGTAGCGGCAGCGCTGCAGCAGCTTGTTCGTGCCCAGCGGCCCGGCTGAGAGAACGACGTTGCGCGCCGTGATCGTGCGCCGGTCCTTGCGCAGCCACGCGCCGGTGCGCTCCGTCGTGACGGTGTAGCCCTGCGAGCCGTCGCGCGCTCCGAGCGGACGGACGTCGACGACCTCGCGGTCGGCGACGACGCGGCAGCCGGCGTGCTCGGCGAGCCAGAGGTAGTTCTTGGGCAGCGTGTTCTTCGCGCCGACCGGACAACCGACCATGCAGCGCCCGCAGGCGATGCAGCCCGTGCGAGCGGGGCCGGCGCCGCCGAAGAACGGGTCCGCGACGGTCTCGCCCGGGGTTCCGAAGAAGACCCCGACGCGTGTCTTGGCGTAGGTCTTGTCGGCGTCGATGTGACGGCCGAACTCGCGCAGCAGATCGTCGGCGGGGTCGTCGGAGAGGACCGTCGTGACGCCGAGCATGCGCTCGGCCTCGTCGAAGTGCGGCGCGAGCGCGGCCTCCCAGTCGTCCTCGAGGCCGGCCCACTGGCGGTCGGAGTAGAAGCGCGGCCGGGCGCGGTAGAGCGTGTTCGCGTAGCCGAGGCTGCCGCCGCCGACGCCCGCGCCGCTGACGATCGAGACGTCCTTGAACAGCGACAGGCGAAAGATGCCGCGCAGGCCGAGGCGGGGAGCGAAGAAGTAGCGCCGCAGGTCCCAGGTGGAGCGCGGGAACTCGTCGTCGGCGAAGCGCCGGCCGGACTCGATGACCGCCACGCGGTAGCCCTTCTCGGTCAGCCGGTGCGCGGCCACGCTGCCGCCGAATCCCGATCCGACGACGAGCCAGTCGTAGTCGTGCTCGGGGTCGTCCTCGTGCGCGCGAGCGGGCGTGGCCATGGCCGAACCCAGGCTAGCGAGAACCTGACGGGGGCGTCACTTTGCTCCCGCAGGCAAGCGGCGCGATCTCACCCGCGATCAAGGCGCACCCACTGCGAGCACCGCGGCGGGCTCTCCGTCGAGGCCGACCGCGGGCGCGACGGGCTCGGGCCGCGGCGCGGGGAGCCGCCAGCGCAGGACCGTGAACGTGTCGCCGTCGGTGCGCCCCACGAGGCTGTAGCCGGGCGCCGGTGCCACCGGCGCGACGGGTCGCGGTGGCTCGGGTCGGTCGCCCGGCAGGCGCACCGGGAGCGCGATCTGGTCGATCTCCGCCGTCGTGAAGCTCGGCGGCGTCGCCTGGCGCAGCCCCGGCAGGTAGTAGCGCAGCGGGGTAAGCGCCGAGTGCGGCGTGGCCACGATCAGCCGGGGCTCGCCGATCGGCCCCAGCGAGCGGACGGCGCCGCGCCAATCGTCGCGCTGCAGCTCGGGGTCGCGGGCGACGCCGACGACGGCGACGATCCCCGCCAGGCACGCGACCGCGAGCGCCGCCGCCGCGCCGCGTTCGGTGGCCTGCGCCGCTGCGGCGAGACCGGCGCCGACGAGAACGCACGCGAGCGGCAGCGCCACCAGGATGTTGCGGGTGATGAGGTGATCCTCTCCGGCCAGCGCCGCCAGCACCGGCAGCGCGAGGGCGGCCGCCGTGAGGGACGTCAGCAGGGCAATCTCGTGATGCCGCCGCGCGCAGGCGGTGGCGCGGCCCGCCAGCAGGGCGGCCAAGCCGGCGAAGCCGAGCAGCACCGCGACTGCCGTGAGCGCGATCAGCAGCGGCTCCAGCGGCGCGTCGTAACCGACGAGAAACTGCTTGGGCACCTGCGCCAAGCGGGTCGCCAGCGCGCTGTCGCCGATGAACGACGCGCCGTCGTTGGCGCGCTGGTGCAGCGCCAGCGGCAGCAGTGCAGCGCCCGCCGCCAGCGGCAGTGAGAGCGCCGTGGCGCGCTCGCGCAGGCCCGGCGCCCGCAGCGCCAGCCAGAGCCCCTGCGGCGCGACGAGGAAGATCGCGTAGTAGTGGGTGGCCAGCGCGAGGGCGGCGACCGCGCCCCACGCGAGCAAGCGCATCTGCCGTGGTCCGAAGGCCGGCGAGTTCGCGGCCCGATCGTCCTCAGAACGGCGCGGGTCCGACGACCGGGGGGCGACACCATCGTCCTCGAGCGCGCTCAGCCACAGCAGGGCCGACAGCGCGCCCAGCAGCGCCAGCAGGGAGTAGGCCCGCGCCTCCTGGCTGAACCAGACGAGCAGCGGGTTGAACGCCACGAGCGCCGCCGCGGCGAGCCCGGCGCGGGTGCCGCCCAGCCGCCGTCCCAGCGCCCATGCGACCGCGATCGTGGCGGTGCCCAACAGCGCCGAGAGCGAGCGCATGCCGGCCTCGCCGGTCCCGAAGAGCTGCGTCCACAGCCATGCCAGCACGTAGTACAGCGGCGGCGTGGACTCGCTGTCGGGGATCGCGCCAAGCATCCCGCGGAGGTCCATCTGCAGCAGCTGGGCGGTGACCGCCTCGTCGTACCAGAGGCTCTGCGCGTCGAGCGTCGCGAACCGCAGGACGGCGCCGGCGAGCAGCACCAGCGCCAGCGCCGGCGCCAGAGCGCGGGATGTCACAGCGGGATGTTGCCGTGCTTGCGCTTCGGGCGCTCGACGCGCTTGGTCTGCAGGGCCTCGAGCGCGGCGATCAGCTTCGGCCGCGTCTCGTGCGGGATGATCACGTCGTCGACGTAGCCGCGCTCGCCGGCGGAGTAGGGGTTGGCGAAGCGCGCACGGTAGTCGTCCATGAGCTTCTCGCGCCTCGCTTCGGGTGTCGGCGAGTGGGCGATGTCGCGGCGGTAGATGATGTTGACCGCGCCCTCCGGTCCCATCACCGCGACCTCGGCCGTCGGCGTGCTGGCCATCGCGGGCTTTCCGTTCCTGTCCGGCTTCTTTTCCAAAGAAGAGATCCTGGTCGCGGCACTCCAGACGCC
>JAHWJM010000016.1 GCA_019348435.1 Actinomycetota bacterium | reverse complement strand
GGGTCCCTCAGTCGAACTTGTTCCCATCCGGAAGAACCCCGGCAATCCACAGGATGAGCAGGAGGGACGTCCCGAGCGCGAGACCAAGGTTCAACCAACGCCCCCCGCTCTCATACTCCTCGGGATGACGCACCACGGACCACACCGTCGGAATGGCGTAGAAGCCGACGACGAGGGCGCCCGTCACGTAGGCCAGCACCTGCAGGACCGCTCCGACAGACGTCTCGACGCCGATGCCGTGCGACACTGCCTCGAGCGTCGCGGCGATCGCGCGGCGGCCGATGCCCTCGACGAGCCCCCTGGTGTCCTGCAGCCGGTCGGCGCGCCGGGCGCAGATCGCCACGTCGGCGCCGGCCTCCACCGCCGCCAGCAGGCGCGGCAGGTCCACCGGTTTGGTGTGGTAGTCGGTGCAGCCGGCCTCCAGCGCCGCCAGCACCGACGCCTCGAACCCCGACCGGCCGCAGACGATCGTCCCGCAGCAGGCGCTCTTCCTGATGAACAGTCCGTTCGTCGCCGAGCAGGCCCGACGGCTTGAAGACCATGATCAGGATGAGGTAGGCGAACACGATCGCCGGCGTCCACTCGCTGCCGATCCGGTTGTCGGAGGTCTGCTGGATGACGCCGATGATCAGGCCGCCCAGCACCGCGCCGCGGATGTTGCCGATCCCGCCCATCACCGCAGCGGTGAAGGCGATCAGGCCGGCCGTGAAGCCCTGGAAGTACCAGATCGTCGTCTGGTAGAGCGCGTAGATCAGCCCCGCCGAGCCGGCCAGCATGCCGCCGATGAGAAAGGTGGCGGAGATCGTCGTGTCGACGTTGATGCCCATGAGGCGGGCGGCGTCGGGATCCTGCGCCGTCGCGCGCATCGCCTTGCCCAGGCGGCTGCGCGAGATGAAGGTCGTCATCGCCAGCACGAGCGGGATCGTGACGACGATCGCCAGGGCGTCGCCGTGCGTCACGAAGACGCCCGCGACGCTGAAGAGCACCTGCTGGGACTCGATCAGGTCGACGATGCCCTGCTGGGAGCCGCCGCGCCACAGCAGGCCGACGTTCTGCAGGATGAACGAGAAGCCGACGGCCGTGATCAGCGGCGCCAGCCTCGGAGCGCCCCGCAGCGGGCGGTACCCGACGCGCTCGATCATGACGTTGAGCACACCCGAGGCGAGCATCGCCACGATCAGGGTGAGCAGCAGGCCGGCGACGAGACCGCCGGGACCAACCGCCGCCGTCAGGCCGATCGTCCCGAAGAAGCCCGCCGAGACGAACGAGCCGATCATGAAGACGTCGCCGTGCGCGAAGTTGATCAGCTCGACGATGCCGTAGACGAGCGTGTAGCCGATCGCCACGAGCGCCCAGATCGACCCGTTGGAGAGCCCGTCGAGCAGGTTGTTGCCCAGGCGCGAGAGATCGCCCTCGGTGCGCAGGTCGTGGATCCCGAAGGCGACCGGCATGATCAGCAGGACCGCGATCAGCCCGTACTGCGCCAGGAAGCGGCGCGCGAAGCGGATCGGCGCAGGGGCGGTGGCGGGTAAGCCGGCAGCGGCCATGGCTGGTTTTGGTCGGATCCGTCCTGGTACGGACGGGGGCGGGGCCCGAAGCCCCGCCCCCGTGCGCCTCGTCTGCTTAGGTGGCGGCCTTCACCGTCTTCTCGAACTCCAACTCGCCGCCGTCGATCGAGTAGACGCCGTAGTCCGTCAGCGTCGTGTCGCCGTTGTCGTCGATCGAGTACGTGCCGAGCACGCTCGAGCGCTCCTCCGTGGCGAACAGCGCCTTGACGACGTCCTCCTTCTCACCCGTCTGCGAGCGCTCGATCGCGTCCAGCGCGAGACGCATCGCCTCGTAGCCGTAGATCGCGTACGGGTCGGGGTTGGGCTCTCCGTACTCCTGCTCGAACTGCTCGAAGAACTGCCGGCCCTCGGGCGGGTAGCTCGCCGGATCGAGCGTCGCAACCGTCACCTTGATCTTCTCGCCTACGGACGCCGGAACGCCGCCCTCCTTGGGGTCGGCGAAGCCCGATTCGGCCACGCCGTCCGGTCCGTAGAGCTTCGCGTTGGGCAGCGCCGCCTCGAAGTCCTTGAACAGCTGGACCGCGTTGTTGGCGGTGATGCCGCTGTAGACGAAGCAGTCGGCACCCTGGCTCTTGGCGCGAGATGCCAGCGAACGGTAGTTCGCCGCCTTCGGGTCGATGCCGTCGTTGAACAGGATGCGGAGGTCCTGATCCTCCGCGGACATCTCGATGTTGCGCGACAACCCGGCCCCGTAGACCTCGCGGTCGTTGGCCATCGCGACCTTCGTGCAGCCGTCCTCCTTCATGACGGTCGCCAGCGCGGAGCCCTGGATGGTGTCCTTGGGCACGATGCGCACGTAGTTGCGAAAGCCCGTCGGGTAGTACTTCTCGGGCTCGCCCTTCTCGGCTCCCGGCTCGTCGGAGGTCAGGCCGACCGCGGTATTGGCAGGCGAGATCTGCGGAACCTTCGCTTCGCTGAGGATCGGGATCGAAACCGCGCTGGCACCGGAGTTGAACTCGCCGATGTAGGCGCCGACGTTCTCGTCCTGCGCGGCCCGGCGCGCATTCTGCGACGTCGCCTCAGGCGTCCACGAGCCTGCCTGCGCCGTCGAGTCGTCGAGCGACTGGTACTTGATCGTGAAGTTGCCGGCCTTGTTGTCGGCCTCCTTGAGCGCGAGCCTGATGCCGTTGACCATCGCGGTCGTCTGCGGGCGCGACGCGCCCTGCAGCGGCAGGCTCGAGTAGATCGTCAGCTCGCCGCCGGCGGCCTCGCCTGTTGTGGCTGTTGTTGTAGCCCCGCCGGTGTCGGCGGCCTCGTCATCGTCCCCGCAAGCGGCGACGCCGAACGCGGAGATCGCAAACACGCAGCTGAAAGTGACAAGTCGGTGTAGCTTCAATTCGTCCTCCCGGAGGACCGTTGACACGCGGATGCGGGCGATCGTACACCCGTGGCAGCGATGAACGAGCAGTTGTACGCAGGCGTGCAGCGGAGATGCCGCCGTCAGCGGCGCACTTCGAGCAGCTTGTGGAGCACGAACTGCGAATCGTTGAGACGTTTTCCGGCGTATCGGGAGAGCGTCGTGTCGCCGAAGCGATCGATCGAGTAGCGGCCGAGCACGGATTCGCGGTTGCGGATCGCAAAGAACGCCTTCGTCACGGCGCGGCGATCGTTGCCCTTCTCGCCCGCGCTCCTGATCGAGTGCAGGACGGCGCCGGCCGCCTCGTAGGCCTGCAGGGCCTCGGGCGCCGGCGAACGGCCGAATGTCGTACGGAAGCGGTCGCGAAAGGCGCGCGCCGAGGCCGGCAGCAGGCGCGGCGGCAGCGCCGGCGTCGTCACGTGCATCCGGCGCTCGACGGCGGCGGGCAGCGCGTCTGCGAACGCCTGATCGGCGACGGCAGCGGGCCCGAAGAGCCGCATGCGCGGCGCAGCGGCGGCGACCGCCCTGAAGATCGCGGCCGCGCCCGTGTCGGTCGTGCCGGCGAAGAGGAAGGCGTCGGCGCCGGTCTCGGCGACCTTGCGCGCCGGTCCCGAGAGATCGTCTTTGAGCGCGTCGATCCGGCCGCGGTCGTGGACGGTGATGCCTCCCTGGCGCTCCGCGGCCTTCTGGACGGCTTCGGCAAGGCCGCCGCCGTAGATCGCGCGGTCGGCGAGCAACGCGACGCTGCGCGCGCCGAGGCTCTTCATGTAGCCGATCAGCGCCGAGGCCTGCACCTGATCGCGGGGCACGACGCGCCCGAAGGTGCGCTCGCCGGAGGGATAGAAGCGCTCGGGCTCGCCTTGGCGCCGGCTCTCGCGCGTGAGCCCGTCGTACGTGCTCGACGGGCTGACCTGGAGGATGTGGCCCTCGTTGGTCAGCGGCACCGACAGCGCGGTGGCGGCCGAGTCGCGGTCGCCGATGTAGGCGATCGCGTTGAGGTCGCGGACCGCTTGGCGCGCGTTGTCGAGCACCTTGTCGCCGGTCCAGGTCTGCGCACCGGGCTTCGCCGCGTCCAGCGCGACGTACGTGATGGTGAAGGGGCCGACCTTGCCGCCGGCCTCCTGCAGGGCGAGCTTGATCGCGTTGACCATGTCGCGTGCCCGCGCACGATCGGGACCCTGCATCGGCAGGCTCGAGTAGATCGTCAGCGTGTCTGGGCCGCTCTTGACGGCGGTCGGTTCGTCTTCGCCGCCGCAGCCGGTCGCGCCGGCCCCGAGGACGAGGACGCCGAGGACGCAGGCGATCGCCGCCCGGAGCCCACGGGGCATCGGCCGGCTAGCTGTCCGTCTCGTGACGGCCAGGCAGATACGGGTTGAGGAGCCTCCCGGCGGCGCCCAGGGTGATGACCACGCTCGTGACGAGAAACGCGTCCATGGCGTTCCAGCCGATCGCCCAGAGGACGACCCACGCGCAGAGACCAAAGGTCGTGGCGATGACGAGACCCATTGCGGCGCCAGCCTAACGGATGAGCGCAGCAGCGAGTTCCGCTACGAATTCGCCGGTCGCCGCAGCCGGATCGTCGGCTTCGGCGGCGGCCCGCACGAGGCGGGTGCCGACGATCACGCCGTCGGCGCCGGCGCGCGCCGCCTCGGCTGCGTGCTCGGGCGTCGCGATGCCGAAGCCGAGGGCGACCGGCACTGCGGTGTGGCGCTTGACGCGCCCGAGCAGCTCGCCGAAGGCCTGCGCGCGGCTGCCGCGCTCGCCCGTCGTCCCGCTCACGGAGACGGTGTAGAGAAAGCCCTGTGCCTGCGCCCCGATCAGCGCGAGGCGTTCGTCGGTCGTCGTCGGCGCCACGAGCGGCACGAGCGCGACGCCGTGCTCGGCGCAGGCCTCCGTGACGGCGGGCTCCTCGCCCATCGGCAGGTCGGGCACGATGAGGCCGCTGATGCCGGCCTCCCGCAGCCGCTGCACGAACGCGTCGGCGCCGGGCGCGAGCACGAGGTTGACGTAGCACATGAGAACGACCGGAACGCGGCGCGCAAGCGCCTCGCCGACCTCGAGCACGCCGCCGATCGTCGCGCCGGCACGCAATGCCGCCGTGCCCGCCGCCTGGATCGTCGGCCCGTCGGCGAGCGGGTCGGAGTACGGCACCCCGAGCTCGATCAGGTCGGCGCCGTTGGCCGCGTACGCCTCGCCGATCGCGCGGGAGGTGGCCATGTCCGGAAACCCGCCCATCAGGTACGGCATCAGCGCGGCTCGCCCGCGACGCAGCGCGAACGCTGCGCCGATGCGGTCCTCCCCGGTCTGCGCCACCGCCGGCACGCGATCGCGGGCGGGCTTACCCATGCCGCGAGCTGCCGCGCCGGCTACGGCGCATCGCCCTGGGCGATGACCTCGGCGAGGTCCTTGTCGCCGCGGCCCGACAGGCAGACGAGGTCGAGCGTCGAGCCAATCCCGTCCTCGTGGATCGCGTAGTACAGCGCGTGCGAGGTCTCGAGCGCCGGGATGATCCCCTCCAGCCGGGTCACCTCGCGGAAGGCGCACAGCGCGTCGGTGTCCTCCACCGCGACGTAGCGTGCGCGGCCGGAGTCGCGCAGGTAGGCGTGCTCGGGTCCGGAGCCGGGATAGTCGAGCCCGGCGGAGATCGAATGCGCCTCGGTGACCTGCCCGTCGCGGTCCTGCATCACCGCCGACAGCGAGCCGTGCAGCACACCGGCGCGACCGCCGGCCGTCAGCGGTGCGCCGTGCCGGCCACTCCCGAGCCCCTGCCCCGCCGCCTCGACGCCGATCAGGGCGACGTCCGCGTCGTTTACGAACGGGCTGAAGATGCCGATCGAGTTCGAGCCGCCCCCGACGCAGGCGACGACGCGGTCCGGCAGGCGCCCGGCGCGCGCGAGCAGCTCGCGGCGCGCCTCGTCACCGATCACGCGCTGCAGGTCGCGCACGATCGCCGGATACGGCGCCGGGCCGACGGCGGACCCGATGATGTAGTGCGTCGTGGCGACCGACGAGACCCAGTCACGGATCGCCTCGCTGACGGCCTCCTTCAGCGTGCGCGCGCCGGCGTCGACGCTGACGACGTCGGCGCCGAGCAGCTTCATCCGCTGGACGTTGGGCGCCTGGCGGCGGATGTCCTCGGCCCCCATGTAGACGATGCACTCCAGGCCCAGCAGCGCGCAGGCGGTCGCGGTGGCGACGCCGTGCTGGCCGGCCCCGGTCTCCGCGATGATCCGCTGCTTGCCCATGCGCCTGGCCAGCAGCGCCTGACCGAGCGCGTTGTTGAGCTTGTGCGAGCCGGTGTGCATGAGGTCCTCGCGCTTGAGCCACAGCTCGCGCCCGGCCAGCTCGGACAACCGCTCGGCGAGGTACAGCGGCGTCGGGCGGCCGGCGAAGTCGCGCAGCAGGCCGTCGAGCTCGGCGACGTAGGCGACGTCGTCGCGCGCCGCAACCCATGCGCCTTCAAGCTCAACGAGCGCCGGCAGCAGCGTCTCGGGGACGTACTGCCCGCCGTAGGGGCCGAAGCGGTGCTCGACACCGGATTCCATCAGGGGCGCGCGTTCGCTCATGGCAGTGATCCTAGGCGTGGGCGGCGGTCGTCGCGGTGCCGGGCTGCGCAACCGCCGAGGGCGGACGGCTCGCCGCCTCCCCTACGCGCCCGCGCTCGCGCTCGCCGCCGCGTCCTCGGCGCCTGGCGCCTCGACATCCATGGCGCGCACCGCCGCATGGAAGGCTTGCAGCCTTGCAGGATCCTTGACCCCCGGCGCCGACTCGGTGCCGCTGGCCACATCCACCGCGAACGGCTCGGTCGCGGCGATCGCGGCCGCGACGTTGGCCGCGGTCAGGCCGCCGCTGAGGATGATCGGAGCCACGAGCTTGGCGTCACGCACGAGCTCCCAGTCGATCGTCCGCCCCGTGCCGCCGGGAACCCCCTCGACGTGCGCGTCGAGCAGCAGGAAGTCGGTGTGGAAGGCGGCGGCCGCCTGCAACGTCGCGCGCGACTGCACCCGGACGGCCTTGATGACCTTCGCGCCCGTGCGGCGCGCCACCTCGCTGCAGAACGAGGGCCCCTCGTCGCCGTGCAGCTGCACGTGCGAGAGCCCCGCCATCTGAACGGCCAGGTCGATCTCCTCCAGGCGCGCGTTGACGAACACCCCCACGAGATTCACCGTGCGCCGCAGCGCGCTCCCGACGCGCTGCGCCTCGTCGAGCTCGCAGCGCCGCGCCGAGCCGTCCCAGAAGATCATCCCCAGCGCCCAGGCCCCCGCCTCCGCGGCGCGGTGCGCGTCGTCGAGGCTGGTGATGCCGCAGTGCTTGATGCGCGTCGCCATGACGCTCAACTGTAGAGCCGCCAGAGTCGGCTACAGCGCGAGTTCGCCGGTTTCGTCTGCACCCGTCAGCGCGCGCAGGGCGGCGCCGGGATCGTCTGCACGCATGAGCGACTCTCCGACGAGGACGCCGTCGACGCCGACGCGCTCGAGCGCGTCGAGTTGCTCGCGCGAGTGAAAGCCCGACTCCGAGATGACCGTCTTGCCCGCCGGGATGTGGGCGAGCAGCTCGAAGGTCCGCTCGACGTCGACGCTGAAGTCCGACAGGTTGCGGGTGTTGATGCCGATCACGTCGGCGTCGAGCTGCTCCCGCGCGCGCTCGAGCTCGTCCTCGTCGTGCACCTCGACGAGCACGTCGAGGTCCAGCGCCCGCGCCTCGCCGTACAGCGCGCCGAGCACGCGCGGCTCGAGCGCGGCGACGATCAGCAGGATCGCATCGGCGCCCGCGGCGGCCGACTCGTAGAGCTGGTAGGGGTCGACGATGAAGTCCTTGCGCAGGATCGGCAGCGCGGATGCCGCGCGGGCCTCGCGCAGGTCGTCCAACGAGCCGCCGAAGTGCCTGCCCTCGGTCAGGATCGAGATCGCCGCGGCGCCGCCGCGTTCGTAGGCGAGGACGACGTCGGAGACCGTCGCGCCCTCACGGATCGTTCCGGCGGATGGCGACCGGCGCTTGTGCTCGGCGATCACCGCGACGCCGGGCAGCGTCAGCGCCTCGGAGAACGGGCGGTCGTCGCCCCGCCCGGCCAGCTCGGACTCGAGCCGCGATAAGGGCACCTCCTCGCGCCGCCGGCGAACGTCCTCGCGGGTCGACGCGACGATCCGGTCGAGCACGTTCATGCCGGTGCGGATTCCCCGGCGAGCTGTTGCGTACGCGCGACAAGCGCGTCGAGCGTACGCGTCGCCGCCCCGTCGTCGATCGCGTCCTGCGCGGCGGCGACGCCTGCGGCGAGGTCGTCGGCACGCCCGGCGGCGTAGATCGCGGCGCCGGCGTTGAGCACGGCGAGATCGCGTCGGGGCCCGCACTCGCCCGCGAGGATCGCCCGTGTCGTGTCCGCGTTCTCCTGCGGCGACCCGCCCCGCGTGGCCTGCGGGTCAGGGCTCATCGCCAGCCCGCAGTCCTCGGGGCTCACGGTGTAGGCCTTCAGATCGGGGCCGTCGATTTCGACGACGGCGGTGGGGGCCGAGATGCTCATCTCGTCGAGCGCGTCGTGCGAGGATACGACGAGCGCGCGGTCGGCGCCGAGCAGCGCCAGGGCGCCCGCGATGACCTCCACGAACGCGGGGTCCGAGACGCCGATGACCTGGCGCCGGGCGCCGGCCGGGTTCGTCAGTGGCCCCAGGAAGTTGAAGATCGTCCGCACCGCGAGCTCCTTGCGCACCGGGATGACAAAGCGCGTGGCCTGGTGATGGCGCGGCGCGAACATGAAGCCGAAGCCGAGCTCGTCGATGCACGTGCCGACGTCTTCGGGCCCGAGGTCGATCCGCACACCCAGCGCCTCGAGCACGTCAGCCGAGCCCGAGCGGCTCGTCGCGGAGCGGTTGCCGTGCTTGGCGACCGCGCAGCCGGCGCCGGCGGCGATCAGCGCCGCGGTCGTCGAGACGTTGAACGTCGGTCGCCCCCCGCCCGTGCCGGCGGTATCGACGAGTTCCTGTCGTGCCGTCGCGACGGGCGCCGCGAGCGAGCGCATCGTGCGCGCCAGCCCGGCGATCTCCTCGACCGTCTCGCCCTTCGTGCGCAGCCCGATCAGCAGGCCCGCGATCTGCGCATCGGAGGCGTCGCCGGCCATGATCACCTCGAGCACCTCGGCCGCCTCGTCCGCGCTGAGGTGCCGGCCCGACGCGACCTTGTCGATCGCCGGCGTGAGGACGGGGTCTGGCACCAGAGCGCGCAGACTAGCTCGTCACCAGCCCGGGCGGGCGAGAAATTACTCGACGGGTGCGGGGGTGAGCTTCTTGCGTCGCCCGGCCGGCACGATCGGGGCGATCTGGCGGATCTCCTCCATGATGCGCACCGCGAAGTCGGCGGGCGACTCGCCTTCGCGCAGGCTGTCGGCCGGCGGCAGGAACCGCACATGCAGCCGCGGCCGCGTCGGAAAGCGCGCGATGTCCGTCGACCCGACCACCGCGACCGGCACGATCGCCGCCTCGGGAACCGCGGCGACCAGGCGCCCCATGCCGCTGCGCGGGCGCAGCGTGCGACCGAGGCTGCGAGTGCCCTCCGGGAAGATCCCGATGCAGCTGCCCGCGCGCAGCTCGGCGATCGCCGCGTCCAGCGCACCGGCGTCAGCGGAGCCGCGCACGATCGGGATCTGACCCATGCCGTCGAGCATCTTGTCGAGGCCCTTGACCTTCCACAGCGACGACTTCGCCAGCGCGCGGATCTGCCGGCGCTCGATCGCGGCCAGCCCGACCACGACGGGATCCCAGTAGGAGTCGTGGTTGCCGACGATCAGCAGCGGGCCCTTGGCGGGGATGTGCTCGGCGCCCTCGACGTCGAGCCGGCCCCAGCGGCGCACGATCGGGCTGCAGATGCCCAGCGCGCAGCGATATGTGCGGGTCATCGGCTCGCGCTCGCTCATCGCGCCGATTCTAGGTCGCGGTGCGCGCGGCTCGGTGCCCAGCCATTCGTCCAGCCGGGTTCGCCCTTCGGGCCGCTCGGGTAGTCACTGCTCATGGAGATCCTTCTCGTCCTCATCGTCCTCGCGATCATCGCCGCCGCGGCCTTCCTGTACATGCGCTCACGTGGTGGCGGCCCTGCGCTCTCGCGCCGCGGCCAGGGCCCGGCCCTGCGCGGGCGCCGCACGAGCGCCGCCGCAGGGCACGACCCGATGGCCGACGCCGTCGAGCGCCACGCCAGGGCGACCGATCCGCACGAGGCCGCCGAGGCCGAGCTGCGCCTGCAGGCCCAGGCCAACCGCGTCGCGTCGGACCTGCACGCGCAGCAGGCGTCGGAGCTGGAGTCGCACGCCCGCGGCCGCGGCCGCCGCGGCGGGCGCCGCGCCACCCACGCCGCCGACACGTACGACCAGCCCGGATATGACGGCGCGGGACGGCCGGTCGGTCTGAACGGCCAGCCCGCGTACGAGGACGGTCGCCAGCCGCTTCCCGAGCAGGAAGGCGGGCCGGCCTACCACGACGAGCACGGCCGTCCGGTCTATCCGGAGGACCGCCCGCGCTACTGACGCCTCAGCGCGCCGGCTGCGGCGCGAGCTCGAACGGGCTCGGCGAGGGTAGGACCGCGAGAACCGCTTTCAGCCGTCGAGGAAGTTGCGCAGCAGCGCCTTGCCCTCGTCGGTCAGCACCGACTCGGGATGAAACTGCACGCCCTCGGCGGGCAGCTCGCGGTGGCGGATGCCCATGACGACGCCGTCGCCCTCGGCCGAGATCTCGAAGGCGTCCGGCAGCCGGTCGGGATCGACGACGAGCGAGTGGTAGCGCCCGACCGTCAGCGTCGGTGGGAGGCCGGCGAAGATCGTGCGCCCGTCGTGGGTGATGTCGCTCGTCTTGCCGTGGATCGGCTCGCCGCGGATGACGAAGCCCCCGAACGCCTGCGCGAGCGACTGGTGGCCGAGGCAGACGCCGAGCGTCGAGATCCCCGCCTCGGGGAAGCGGCGCATCGACGCCAGCGAGACACCAGCCTGATCCGGCGTGCACGGCCCCGGCGAGACCAGGACGCGGTCGGGCTGTCGCTCGAGCAGCTCGTCGACCGAAGCGACGTCGTTGCGCACGACGTCGAGCTGGGCGCCGAGCTCGCCGAGGAACTGGACGAGGTTGTAGGTGAACGAGTCGTAGTTGTCGACGACGAGGACCGAGGTCATGGCCAGTCCGGTTGCTGCGAGGCGAGCTCGACCGCGCGCAGGACCGCCTGCGCCTTGGCCTCGGATTCGGCGAACTCGTAGGCCGGGACCGCGTCGGCGACGGTGCCGCCGCCGGCCTGCACGTGCGCGCGGCCGTCCTTCATGACGACGGTGCGGATGTGGATCGCGGTGTCGAGGTCGCCGGTGTAGGCGAGATAGCCGATCGCCCCGCCGTAGCCGCCGCGCTTGATCGGCTCGAGCTCGTCGATGATCTGCATCGCCCGCACCTTCGGCGCACCCGACAGCGTCCCCGCCGGCAGCACCGAGCGCAGCGCGTCCATCGCCGTCACGTCCTCGCGCAGCGTGCCCGAGACGTTGGAGACGATGTGCATGACGTGCGAGTAGGTCTCGACCGCCATGAAGCGGTCGACGCTGACGGAGCCGTACTCGCAGACCCGGCCCAGGTCGTTGCGCCCCAGGTCGACGAGCATGACGTGCTCGGCGCGCTCCTTCTCGTCGGCGAGCAGCTCCTCGGCGATCCGCTCGTCGTCGGCGAGCGTCGCCCCGCGCGGGCGCGTGCCGGCGATCGGCCGCGTCGCGACGTGGCGCCCCGCGACCGTCAGCACCGGCTCGGGCGATGCGCCGGCGACCTGGAAGTCGAGGAAGTCCAGGAAGTACATGTACGGGCTCGGGTTGACGACGCGCAAGCCGCGGTAGACCGAGAAGGGGTCGATGTCGAGATCGGCCGACCAGCGCTGCGACGGCACCACCTGGAAGGCGTCGCCGGCGTGGATGTACTCGACGATCCGCGCGACGTTCGCCTCGAACTGCTCGCGCGGCATGTTCGACGAGAACGCCGGCCGCGGGCGCGCCGGCGTCGGCACCGGGCGCGGCAGCGGCCCGGCGAGCAGGTCGCGCGCCTTCTGGATCGTCGCGACGGCGTCGGCGTAGGCGGTCTCGAGATCGGTGGCGTCGTCGTCGTCGACGTAGACGTTCACGAGCACGCTGATCGTGTGCTTGAGGTGGTCGAACACGAGCAGGACGTCGGACAGCATCAGCGCCATGTCGGGCAGCCCGACCGGGTCGGGGTTGGGCTCGCCGAGCGGCTCGACCGTGCGCACGAGGTCATAGCCGAAGTAGCCCACCGCGCCGCCCGCGAACGGCGGCATCTCGGGCCACGGCGCCTGGCGGTGGCGCGCGACCTCGGCGGCGGCGTAGGCGTAGGGATCGGCGGGCTCGTCGCCGAGCGACCAGCGCACGACCTTGCGCGGGCGCACCCCGATGAAGCTGTAGCGTCCGACCTCCTGCCCGCGCTCGGCGGACTCCAGCAGAAACGCCTCCGACGTCGGCTCGCGGCCGCGCAGCTTCAGGAATGCCGAGACCGGCGTCTCCGTGTCGTCGATGAACGAGTGGCGCAGCGGGATGAGGTTGAACTCGCCGGTCAGCTCGCGCACCTCGGCGAGCGACGGCTCGACGGGCAGCGAATCGCTGCCGCCCGCCGGCTGCGACGGATCAGCCGCGACGGCCATTGAGCACGTCCTGGGCGTCGGCGAGCGAGCGCCCGCGGCCGCGCAGCAGGACCGCGAGGTGATACAGGACGTCGGCGGCCTCGTTGTCGACGCGCTCGTCTGACTCCTCGCGCACCGCGCGCGTAACCTCCTCGGCCTCCTCGCGCACCTTCTCCCCCACGAGCTGCGGGTCCTCGAGCAGCTTCACGGTGTAGGAGCCCTGCGGCCGCTCGGCGGCGCGCTGGACCAGCGTGCGCTCCAGCGCGGGCAGCGCCTCGTGCGGCGCGGCCGGCTCGAGCTGGCCGTGATGAAAGCACGTGCGCTCGCCGGTGTGGCACGCCGGCCCGGCGGGCTCGACGAGCGCCAGCAGCGCGTCGCCGTCGCAGTCCAGCCGCAGTGCGCGGACCGCCTGCGTGTTGCCGCTCGTGGCGCCCTTGTGCCACTGCTCCTCGCGCGAGCGACTGTACAGGTGCAGCTCGCCGCTCTCGCGCGTACGGCGAACGGCTTCGGCGTTGGCGTAGGCGAGCGTCAGCACCTCGCCGCTGCGCCAGTCCTGCACGATGACGGGCACGAGGCCCTGCTGGTCGAAGACGATCTCCACCCGCCGCAGTCTAGGCGCGCGGCGCCGCGGCAGGCTGGGGTCGGCGGGAGGCCGAGGTCCCGCTCCGCCGGAAACGACGACGGCCGCCCGCGGGCGGCCGTCGCAGTCGCATGTTGCGGTTGGGCCCGGCGGCTACGCGTCCGGATCGCGGTCGGTGATCGTGACCGTCTTGACGTCGGGCGTCGCGTAGCGATCGGCTGTCGTCGTGCCGGGGGCGGCGCACTTCTTCTTCGTCACCGCGACCTTGCCGCTGACCTTGACCTTGTCGCCGACGGACGGCGTGTCCGCACCCTCGTACCCCTTGAGCCTCAGGGTGAAGGTGTCGGTGGCGGGGATGGTGACCTCCGCGTCCTTGACTTGCAGGCCCTTCTTCGTGAGGTCCTGGTCGGCGAGATCGCCCGAGCGGCGGGCGTGCGCGTTCGCCGACGTGATCTTCAGCGTCACGCCGCCCGCGTCTACGCTCACGAGCGTGCCGCCGACCTGGTAGCCGACCTTCAGCATCTTCGCGCAGGACTTGGCCTTGCCCTTGTTGGCCGAGCTGTTGGCGCCCTTGGCGGCGAGCCCGGTGGCAGGTAGCGCGAGCAGGGCGCCGGCTGCGGTCAACGTGGCGATCATCCGTGCGTGATTGGGCATGTCTTCTCCTTGAGGGAAACGTCGTTGTCGATGCAACGGCCGGGCGCCCGCAGCGTAAGGCGGTATATCCCGATCCGGTGGCGCGTCGCGTGCAGCACGAGGATACGGCCGTCGCGTCAACCCAGCGCGTCGACGCGTCCGCCGGATGCGATCAGCTCGCGCGCGACGTCCAGGTCGTCGGGTCGGCCGACCGCCAGCGCCCCGACGACCCGGCCCTCCTGCGCGTAGAAGACGCTGAACGCACCGCTGGGCGGATCGCCGCGGACGATCTCCTCGTCCCAGGCCGCGGCGGCGCCGACGTACTCGAGCGTCGCCCAGTCGGACAGGTCAGACCAGAAGTACGGGATCTCGGCGTAGGGCTCGTCGGAGCCGAGCATCGCGCGCGCGGCATGACGACCCTGCGCCGCGGCGACCTCCTCGTGCTCGATGCGCAGCCGCCGGCCGTGGACGACGCTGTCGTACTCGCACATGTCGCCGGCGGCGAAGATCGCGTCGGCCGAAGTGCGCAGCGTCCGATCGCAGGCGACGCCGCCGCTCTCGCCGAGCTCGAGCTTCGCCTTCCGAGCGAGCATCACGTCGGGGGTGGCGCCCACCCCGACGACGACCAGATCGGCCTCGATGCGGCGCCCATCCGCGCAGACGACTGCGTCGACGGGCGCGTCGCCCTCCCCCTCGCCCGCGAACTCGACCACGTCGGCTTCGGCCAGGATCTCGATTCCGTGCTCGGCCAGCAGGTCGTGCGCGAAGCACCCCGCGACCGGGCCGAAGCCGCGCTCGAGCGGGTGGGCCTCCTGCATGACGAGCGTCACGTGCTTGCCGAGGACGCGCAGCGATGCCGCGACCTCGGTCGCGATGTACGAGCCGCCGACGACGACGATCCGCTCGGCGTCGGGCAGCTCGAGCCGAAGCTTGTCGGCGTTGCCGAGGGCACGGATGTAGTGGATGGCGTCGCGCATGGCCCCCTGCACCTGCAGGCGGCGGATCCCGCCGCCCGTCGCCAGCAGCGCGCGGCCGAAGGCGAGCTGGTCGCGGCCGAGCTTCGCGGTCCTCGCGTCGGTGTCGAGATCCATGACCGGCGTTCGCGTGCGGATCTCGACGTCGTGCTCGGTGTACCACTGCTCCGGGTGGATGAGCGTCGAGGCCCGGTCCTCGCGCCCCTGCAGGTAGCCCTTCGTCAGCGGCGGACGGTGATACGGCGCATCCATCTCCCTCGTGACGAGCAGGATCGAGCCGTCGAAGCCGCGCTCGCGCAGCTCGGCGGCGGCGCTCGCGGAGGCGATGCCACCGCCGATCAGCAGGATGTCGACCGCAGGATCGCTCATCGCGACCCGACGGTGTCGGAGGCGGCCGTCCTGCCGTCGACGTTCTCGATCTCGATACCGCGGAACGTCAGCGCCACGTCCTCGAGCTCGGCGTTGTCGAGCTCCGCGTCCTCCTGCGCGGCGACGTACTGGTGGATCGCGATCACGCACGCGTCCGTCAGCTTGATGGTGTGGAAGACGTAGTCGACGCCGACGTCGTTGCGGCGCACGAACTCGAACAGCGCGCTCTCGATGACCTCGTTGGTGACGAGCGCGCTGAACAGCTGCGGCGACGCCGGCCCCCACTCCTTCGTGAACGTGACCGTGCCGTGCTCGCGCCCGCCGGTGCCCGCGCCGCTCCCGGCGACGCGCGGCGAGGTGACCTCGTAGCTGAAGCCCAGGCCGGCGAGCTTGCCCTTGTGCACGCTGCGCGGGATCTCCCCGGCGAGCCGCCCCTGCGTCGCCGCCTCGATCGTCACGTAGAACTCATAGGCCATCTCGGTCTCCTCTCGTCGTCGCGCAGGACTGTAGTCCGGCGCAACGGCGGCTACTCGATGCCCAGCCGGTCCAGCAGGCCGTCGTCGCCGCGCCAGCCGCGCCGCACGCGGACGGCGAGGTCGAGGTGCACCTGAACCCCGAGCTGGCGCTCGAGCTCGCGCCGTGCGGCGGTGCCGATGGCCTTGATCATCCTGCCCTGCGCGCCGATCAGGATGCCCTTCTGCGACTCCGCCTCGACCCAGGCTCGGGCCTGCACGCGAACGAGGCCCTCGCGCGAGTCGTCGATCTCCTCGACGACCACCTCGACGGCGTGCGGGACCTCCTGAAACGTGCGCCGCAGGATCTGCTCGCGGATCAGCTCGGCGAACAGCACCTCGTCGGTCTGGTCGGAGGGATCCTCGACGTCGAACAGGTATGGGCTCTGCGGCAGCAGAGCCACGAGGTACTCCACGAGCTCCTGCACCCCCGTGCCCTTGCGTGCCGACAGGGGAAAGATCTCGTCGGAGACGCCGAGCTCCGCTGCCGCCTGCAGGGCGGCCAGCGTGTGCGCCTCGTCGAGGCGGTCGATCTTGTTGACGACGACGGCGACGGGGACCTCCGCCCGGGCGAGGGCGCCGGCGATGAAGCGGTCGCCGGGACCGATGCCCTGCTCGCCGTTGAGCAGCAGCAGCGCGGCGTCCGCATCGCCGAACTCGCGCTCCACGCGCGACTGCATGCGCTGCGTCAGGGCGTCGCGCGGGCGCTGCACCCCGGGCAGGTCGACGAGCACGAGCTGGGCGTTGCCGCGCATCGCGATCCCGCGGATCGCGCGCCGCGTCGTCTGCGGCTTGTCCGAGACGATCGCCACCTTCTGGCCGACGATCGCGTTGACCAGCGTCGACTTGCCGACGTTCGGCCGCCCGGCCAGCGCGACGAAGCCCGCCCGCGTCGGGCCGGCGTGCGTGCTCGCGCGGGTCATGGCGCCTCGTCGGGCGTGACCCACCCCAGGATCTCGCGCTGGACGGCGAGCATCTCGCCGTCGTCGGTCTCGTGGTCCATGCCCGTCAGGTGCAGCGCGCCGTGCACGATCGCCTCGCGCAGGTCCGCGGTGTGCTCCGGGCAGATGACGATGTC
>JAHWJM010000169.1 GCA_019348435.1 Actinomycetota bacterium | reverse complement strand
GGTGATCGTCGCCGTGCGCGTCGGCAGGGGGCTCGTGATCCGCACCGGCCTGCCCGAGTTCTCGGCGCGTCTGCGCGAGAGCCCCGAGCTCGCCGAGCTGCTGGACCGCACTTGGACGCTGCTGCGCACCCGATGAGCGCCGCCGTGACAACCCTCGGCGGCGCCGCGCAGACCGCGGGGGTCGTCGTGGCGGCGCTGCTCGCCGCGGCCGCCCTGCTCGTCGCGTCACCGCGCGCGCGCGCTGCCGCGATGCTGGCCGCGCTCGTGCTGACGCCGGTCCTGCTCGTCGCGAACATCTGGTCGACGCCGCAGTTCGAGCCGCTGCGCGAGCGGGCCGGGCTCGCGCTGGCGGCGAGCCTCGGCGGGCTCGTCCTGCTTGGCGGCGGGGCGTGGCTGATCCACCGCCGGCCGCAGCTGCTCGCCCTCGCCGCCGCCGCCGCGCTGCCGTTTCGCGTGCCGATCGAGTCCGGCGGCGACACCGCCAACCTGCTCGTGCCGCTGTACCTCGTGATCGCCGCCGGAGCGCTCGCCTACGCGCTGCCGCGGCTGCGTGCCCCGCGCGGCCTGGAGGAGATGGAGCGCGGCGACGAGCGCGAGGTCCGCCACGAGCGCGGTCCGCTGGAGTGGCTGCTCGCCGCCGTGATCGTCCTCTATGCGGTGCAGGCCACGTACTCCAGCGACTTCGACGGGGCGCTGGCGCAGACGATCTTCTTCTATGTGCCGTTCGCGCTGCTCTTCGCGCTGCTCGTGCGCATCCGCTGGACGGCGCAGCTCGCGGGCCGCTGCCTGATCGTGCTGCTCGTGCTCGCGGCGGCGTTCGTCGGGATCGGCTTCGTGGAGTACGGCAAGCGCGAGCTGCTGCTCAATCCGAGGGTCATCAGCGCCAACCAGTTCGAGTCCTACTTCCGCGTCAACTCGCTGTTCTTCGACCCGAACATCTACGGGCGCTTTCTGGTCACGGTGATGCTGAGCGTCGTCGCGGTGCTGCTGTGGAGTCGCCGCCCGGCGCTCGTGGCCGGCTGCGCCATCGCGCTCGTGCTGCTCTGGGCGGGGCTCGTCCTGACGCTCTCGCAGTCGTCGTTCACGGCCCTGCTCGTCGGGCTGACGGTACTCGGCGCGCTGCGCTGGGGGATGGGTCGCGCGGCGGCGCTCCTCGGCGCCTTCGCCGTGACCGCCCTGCTCGCTGTCCTCGTCGCGCCGGGGGCGGTCGGCCTGGAGGGTTCGGCGGACAACATCACCAGCGGGCGCTGGTCGCTCGTGCGCGGGGGTGTCGAGCTGGCGGCCGAGAAGCCTCTGACGGGCTGGGGATCGGCCGCGTTCGAGACGGAGTACCGCGCGCGCCAGGACTCCTCCAGCGAGCGCGCCTCGGCGGCCTCGCACACGATCCCGATCACGGTCGCCGCCGAGCAGGGGCTCGGTGGCCTGGCGCTCTACCTCGCGCTCGTGGTCGTCGCGATCGTCACGCTGCTGCGCGGCGCGCGGCGCTCGATCGCGCGGGCGGCGGTCGCCGCGGCGTTCGTCGCCCTCGTCGTGCACACACTGCTGTACGCCGCCTTTCTCGAGGATCCGCTGACCTGGGCGCTGCTGGCGCTCGGCGTGGCGCTGGCGCCGGCGGCCGATCCGTCCGCGTCGGCCGAGCCGTGAGGGAGCGGACGGCGCTCGCGGCGCTCGCGCTCGCCGCCGTCGCGGCCTGGGCGCTGGCTCCGACGTATCCCGACTACGACGCCTACCACCACCTCGTCTGGGGTCGCGACCTGCTGCAGGGCGTGGCGCCCGGCTTCGAGGACCCCTTCGCGCCGACCCAGCACCCGCTGTACCTGGCTCTCGCCGCAGCGTTGTCGCTCGTCGGCGAGCCGGCGGACCGCCTGCTCGTGCTCGTCACGGTGCTGAGCCTCGTCGCGCTCGTCGCGGGAGCCTTCGCGCTCGGGCGCACGCTGTTCGGCACTGCCGCGGCATACCTGGGCGCGCTCTTCGTCGCCTCGAGCTTCGCGTTCCTGCTCTACGCGGTGCGGGCGTTCGTCGACGTGCCGTTCCTCGCGCTTGTCGTCTGGGCTGCGGCACTGGAGGTCCGCCGTCCCCGCCGGGGGCTCGCGCCGATGGTGCTGCTCGCGGCCGCCGGGTTGCTGCGACCCGAGGCGTGGGTCCTGGCGGGGCTGTACTGGCTGTGGTGCCTGCCGGCGAGCCCGCCGCGCGCGCGCGCCGGGCTGCTCGTGCTCGCGGCCGCGGCGCCGGTGCTGTGGTGCCTCGTCGACCTCGCCGTCACGGGCGACCCGCTCTTCAGCCTGACGAACACCCAGGCGCTGTCGCACTCGCTGGACCGCGAGCGCGGCCTGGCCGCCGTCCCGTCGTCCTTCGTCACGTTCCTCGCCGATCTCGCGCGGCCACCCGTCGCGCTGGCCGGCGTCATCGGGTTGGGCCTCGCGCTGCGCCACTTGGGTCCACGGCGGCTGGCGATCCCACTCGGGTTGCTCGGCGCGGGGATGCTGACCTTCGCGGCGATCGGTGTCGCAGAGCTCTCCCTGATCCCCCGCTACCTGACGGTCCCCGCCGTCACGCTGTGCGTCCTGGGCGGCTACGCGATCATGGGCTTCACGACGCTCGAGCCGGGCGCCCGACGCAGGCGCTGGCGCGCGGCGGCCGCCGGTGCGCTGGCGGTCGGCGTCGTGTTCCTCGTCGCCAAGGCGGGCAGCTTCGGGGCACTGCGCGCCGAACTGCGCTTCATCGAGCGCACGCATGAGCAGGTGAGCGGGCTGCTTGCCGAGCCGCGCGTGCGCGACGGCCTGCGCTGCGGCGCGCTGACGTTCCCCACGTACCGGCTCGTGCCCGATGCCCGCTGGCTGCTGGGGGCGGACGCCGAGGAGGTGCGCACGCGCGCGGGCCCCGACCGCTCATCCGGCGCCGTGGCCGTCTACATCGTGCGCGACGAGAAGTTCGAGCGGCGCTTCGGCCGCGCCGACGGCGTCTCGCGCGCGACGAACGTCCCGCCCGCCGGCGAGCCGTCGGTCGTGCACGGCCCGTTCGAGGCGTATGGCGTATGCGTGGCACGTCCACGCTAGGGTCTCGCGGCGATGTCGAAGTCGATCCTCATCCGGCCCCTCCTGGTCCTCCTGGCGGTCATCATCGTCTTCGTCCTGGTTTTGATGCTGATCTTCGGCGCGTTCGGGGGCGGCGACGACAGCGCCGGAAGTGCGGCCGGCGGCGACAGCGTGCAGCCGGAGGCTCCGGAGCCGTCGGGCGAGCCGAGCGAGGGCAACGTCAAGGCCGCCGACCTGGAGGTCGGCGACTGCATCAGCGACGCCAACTCGCAGGTCGGCGACGTGAGGGCGTTCGACGCCGTCGACTGCGACGAGCCGCACGACGGCGAGGTCTACACGCTCATCCGGCTCGAGGGCGGTCCCGACGCCAAGCCCCCCAGCGAAGCCTTCATCAACGGCAAGGGCCAGCGCGGCTGCCGCGCCCGGCTGCGCCGCCAGCTGACGGCGAAGGCCTTCCGCGATCCGCAGCTCGGCTTCAAGTTCGTCTATCCCACGCCCGAGAGCTGGGCCGACGGCGACCGCCACATCACGTGCGTCGCGACGTTCAAGAAGCCGCGCACCACGAAGCTCGCGCAGCGCTCGCAAGAGCAGTAAGGCGCCAGCGTTGTCCAGCACTGCGCTGGACAACGCTGGCCAACCTGTCGCGCTAGCCGGTGGTCGATGCCGCCGGTGACGTGCATTGCGCCGTGACGTAGAACGCAATGTCGGCGAGCCTCGGCCCCGTTACGGCCGTGCCGCCGGTGCCGCCTGCCTCGGTGCCCGTGGCCGTGTACGTCGTAACGACGACACGCCCGTTGGGCTCCGGCTGCCCCTGTGCGACGACGAATGCCGGTCCGGAGCGGACCGTCGCCTGATAGACGCAGGTCGTGTTCGCGCGGGTCGGGAAGTCGACCTGGTAGGTGCCGGTGGCAGTCTTCGCCGCCGTGATCTGCTCTGTCGTCTTCGTTTCGACCTGCCCGGTTGCTGCGACCGCCGCAGCATCGAATTCCTGGCCGTCGACGAAGTCGGCGTTCAACCCGTCAGCGACGCCGGTGGCGTTCGTGACCAGCGGCTTGGTGTTGGGTCCGCCTTTGCCCGCGGTGACCAGCCCGGCGACGGCACCTCTGGTCACGAGCTCGAAGGCGAAGCCCTGATTGAGGTTGTTCGCCCGGATGCACGGCTCGTTGTTCGCCGCCGTGCCGCCCGCGCCGGAGCGGCAGCCGTAGATCGCGCCACCGCCGTTGCGCGACTTGTTCGACTGGCGGGTGCCGTATGTCGAGGTGTTCGCGATGATCTCCGTCTCGCGCCGCAGCTCGCGGGACTGGTTGGGAGACGGATTTCGTTCGCCGCCCTCAAGGGGGCGGCCCTCGCCGAAGCCTCCGGCGACGGGGACGGCGGTGACGACGGCCGCTACTGCGAGCGCGCCGATGACAAGTGACCGGTTGCCGAGCGCTTTGAACTTTCGCGGCTTCTCGGTTGGGGTGGGCTGTGGCATGTTCCTACCTTCCGGACTTCGTGGGACGGCTGCCGTGTGGCACTGCTCGCTCCTGGCGCCGGGCGGCGGGACCGTGTGAGACGGTCGCGGTCACCCGGCGCCGGAGCACATGCTTTAGAGACCGCTCATCAAGCGATCCTCGGCTTATTTGGCGCCGCCGTCTCCGACGTCGCTGTCCTGGGCCAGTGTCGGGTCACAGCTGTCGTCCTGCTGGACCGGCATGCTCGACTCCGGGCTGAGAGCACCCAGACCCAGCGCGGCCTTGATCTCCTGGACCGGAACCTGCACGCCGAGGGCGTTGACCGGGATCTGGTCGTTGCAGGCCTGGACCGGGACCTGATTGCCGTCGGCAACCGGGATGTTGTTGTTCCTGGCGGCAACGATCCCCGAGCTCGGCTGCGCGGCGGCCGCGGCTGCACCAGCATCTGCGCCGTCTCCGGTGTCGTTGTCCTGGGCCAGCGTCGCGTCACAGCTCTGATCCTGCTCGACAGGGCTGCTGGCCCCCTGGTTGAGCAGATCGACTCCCAGCGCAGCGCCGATCTCGTGCACCGGAACCTGCACGCCGAGCGCATTGACCGGGACCTGGTCGTTACAGGCCGAGACCGGGACCTGGTTGTCGCCGCCTACCGGCACGTTGTTGTTGCTGACGTCGACCACTTGTGCACCGGCTACGCCTGCTGTACACGCCACCAAGGCGAGCGCGGCGGCGATGCTTGATAGTCCGGCACGGACGACGCTTGACCTGCGGGTTGAGCTGAACACAGAAGTATCCCCTGTTCATCTATCGGATTTAGGCCGTCGGCCTCGTGCGATCGGGACGTCCCTGCCCCAGCGCGGCACGCAGCCGCCTTGGCCCCCTGGGCCTGAGCGCTGCACTGCGGCCGCCGGGCCCCACTGGCCCTAGCGGTCGGTCATCCGGTTCGCGTCCGGAACCGGCAACGCTCGTGGCGTCCGAAAAAGGCCGCGCCCTACGACAACCTGCGTTTGCCGTCAGTCATCGGGTTCCAGGCCTTGGAAGACGCCCTTGCGTCTCCCGAGACCCGCGGCCCCACGACAACCTGCTGGCAACTCCCGCGTCAGTACCCGGCGCTGATCGTCCTAAACTCCGTAGGAGGATCGCGTGACATCCGCGCAAAGGCGCGCGACGGAGCTGCTGCGGGTGCCGAGGTGCCCGTCCCGGAACCGTCCTACGCGGTCACGGAGCGGTTGCAGGAAGTTGCTTGCGCTACGGTCCTCGGATGTGGCGAAGCGGCCTGCCCGCAACGATGGTCGTGGTCCTGGCGTTGACCGCCTGTGGCGACGACGGCGACGCTCCTTCGGACGCGGCCAGCGGCGGCGCCTGCCGCGAGGCACCGAAGGCGCTGACGAGCGCGCTGGAGTCCTCCCTCAAAGCACGAGGCGGCGGAAAGCTGTAGCGCGTGCGCAGCGTGAAGATCGAAGGCGGGCCGGAGGCGCCG